>CAJUQQ010000002.1 GCA_910588175.1 uncultured Oscillibacter sp. | reverse complement strand
TGGGCATGACCTACTGCCGCGCCGCCTGGATCGGCATTGCCTGTGCCATGGTGGTAATGATCTTCCTCTGGAAGCCCAAGCTGCTGCCTCTTTTCTTCGCCCTGTGCCTCCTGGCGGCGCCCTTCCTGCCCGCCAGCATTTGGAACCGCATCCTCACCATCTTTGATTCCTCCGACTCCTCCACCAACAGCCGCTTCCCCCTGTTCAAAGCGGGCCTGGAGGTCATCACCCGCCGTCCCCTCTCCGGCGCGGGCCTGGGCACCGCCGCCGTCCAGCGCTATGTCAAGCTGCTGAACTTCTACCACGCCCGCACCCCCTTCGTCCACTCCCACAACATCTATCTTCAGGTCTGGGCGGAGATGGGCGTCCTGGGCTTTGTGGGTTTTGCGGGCTCCGCCCTCTGGGGCGTGAAGCGGGCGGCCCACGCCGTCCGCCACTGCGCCGACGGGGCTGTCCGGACCATCACCTGCGCCGCCTGCGCCGCCCTGTGCGGGGCCCTGGTCTGCGGCCTGGCGGACTACCTCTGGAACTATCCCCGGGTCATGTGTATCTTCTGGTTTGTCTTTGCCGTGGCCCTGGGGGGAGCGAAGCTCTGCGAAGAAACCGCCTGAATGAAAACCATCCCTTGCGAACCCCGTCGGAGCAAATGTGCTCAGCTGCTACATTTGCAAGTGGCTTGACGGCTGGACGGCTGGCGCAAGGGTCGGTAAGCACAAAAAAGCGGGTCCCCGGAGAGGCGCAACTCTCCGGGGACCCGCTTTTGCATGACAGAGTCATTCCATTGAACTTCTTGTTGGCTGGTCTCATTATATCACCGCCGGGATATCCTATGCAAGAGCCAATTTCCCTCAGCTCTTACTGGGCAGCACCGACGCGATGGACCCGGCGAAGGCGCTCAGCGGCATGGTCTGAAGGACCACATGCCCCGGCCCGGTGACCACGGTGTTAAACACGCCCTCGCCGCCGAACAGCATATTTTTCACACCCTTGACGGCCTGAATATCCAGGGAACAGGTCTCGTCCATCATGGCCAGATTCCCGGTATCCACAATCAACTGCTGGCCCGGGGCCAGGTCGTACTCCACGGCGGAGCCGTCGATCTCCAAAAACGCGGTCCCCCGTCCGGAGAGCTTCTGCATGATGAAGCCCTCGCCGCCGAAGAAGCCCGTTCCCATCTTCTTCTGGAAGAACACGGACAGCTCCACACCCTGCTCCGAGGCCAGAAAAGCCGACTTCTGGCACACGATGGACTTCCCCGGTCCGATCTCCACCGCCCGGATCACCCCGGGGAAGCTGGAGGCAAAGGCGATCATCCCCGGCGCGCCCTTGGCGGTGTAGAGGTTCTGGAACATGGACTCCCCGGAGAACATCCGGCCAAAGGCCTTGCCCAGGCTGCCCCCGGCGGAGGTCTGCATCTCCATATTGGGGCTCATCCACACCATGGAGCCCTTCTCCGTAATCATGGTCTCCCCGGCATTCAGGTCACAGATTACCACGGGCATGGGCTCGCCCTTGATTTCATAGTTCATCTCACACACTCCCTTTCGTTTTGTCCCCCTCTGGGGTTTGCCACATCTTACTATAGCAGAGCCCCTTTTCCTCCGCAAGGGCCGGAAACAAAAAGGACACCTTTTGCCTCCTCTCCCGCATAAAGCGCCTCTCTCCGGGCATCCTATGGGGAACATCACCACGCACAAGGAGGCGCGCTATGAACAACAAACGGATCGGTCGCCGCACCGTCGCCCTGGAGCATCCCCCCTCCGTCATCTCCTACGCCAACATCGGCGGCAAGCTGGAGGGAGAGGGCCCCCTGCGGGAGCACTTTGACGAGCTGGAGCAGGATTCCTTCTTCGGGGAAAAGACCTGGGAAAAGGCGGAGTCCGCCATGCAGAAGCGGGTTCTCCAGCGGGCTCTGGACCAGATCCGCCTGAAGCCCGGGGACCTGGATTATATCTTCGCCGGGGACCTGCTGAACCAGTGCATCGGCTCCTCCTTCGGCCTGCGGGAGTTCGGCGTGCCCTTTTACGGGCTCTACGGCGCCTGCTCCACCATGGGGGAGTCCCTGTCCCTGGCGGCCATGACCATTGACGGCGGCTTCGCGGACAAGGCCGCTGCCATGACCTCCTCCCACTTCTGCACGGCGGAGCGGCAGTACCGCATGCCCGTGCCCTACGGCAACCAGCGGACCCCCACCGCCCAGTGGACCGCCACCGCCGCCGGATGCACCATTCTTGCCAGCCAGGGGGAGGGGCCCTATATCACCCACGTCACCTGCGGAAAAATTGTGGACAAGGGCATCGCCGACGCCAACAATATGGGGGCCGCCATGGCCCCGGCGGCCTACGACACCCTCTCCGCCTTCTTCCAGGACACGAAAACCAAGCCCCAGGACTACGACCTGGTGGTCACCGGGGACCTGGGGGAACTGGGCCACGCCATCGTCCGGGACTTCTTCTCCCGGGACGGCATCGACATGGGGGACCGTTTCCAGGACTGTGGCCTTCTTCTCTACGACCGGGAGAAGCAGGACATGCACGCCGGGGGCTCCGGCTGCGGCTGCTCCGCCGCGGTGTTCAACGGATACCTCCTCTCCGGCCTGCGCCAGGGAAAGTGGAAGAAGATTGTCTTTGCCCCCACCGGAGCCCTGCTCTCCCCCACCTCCAGCTTCCAGGGGGAATCCATCCCCTCCGTCTGCCACGCCCTCTGCGTTTCCGCCGCCCTGTAAAAATTCCCGGCGGCTCCGCCGGTCAGGGCCCCCGGACCGCTTATATTTAATAAGGTATATATAATGAGGAATAGGAGGCCGGCCCTCCTATTCCTTTTTCCAGCCTCCGCCGGAAATCCGGCGGGAATTACGGATTTCCGGCGGAGCGGCCGCTTTTCCGGCAGCCCAGCCGGATTCCCGGCAGTCCTGCCGGATTCCCGCCGTTCTTTAAGCCGGCCCCTCTTCGTCCTCCTCCAGGTTTTCCAGGGCGACCCGGACCGCCTCCACCACAAAGGCGGTAAACGTGCAGTCCTTCCCCCGGATTGCCTCCTCGACCTGCTCAATGACATCGGTCGGAAAGCGGACGGATTTTGTGGCGGAAACAGGAACTTTAGGAACATTTGGAATCCTGAATCTCTTCATAATACACCTCGCAGTACGATTTGCGCTCTATCTGTAATTAAATTGTATTGCGGACATCGTCTTACGAATGCATTGCAAATTTGCAATAAATTATTATTGCATTTCCTGGAAATATATGGTAGAATATCGTCGAGGTGATTAAAATGTCAAGTGTGCCACAGTACTACCTGACCCTATTCAACTCCGTCAGCGAAGCCATTGAGTCCATGGAGTCCCAGAATTATGGAACCGCCAAGCGGATTCTGCTGCGGGGCCAGTATGAGGCGGAAGCGGAATTCGTACTGGAAGAGGAGCAAAGAGGGATACCGTGCCCAACCGAAAAGGCAAAATAAGAAAAGAGGCGGAGCCGTTAGGCTCCGCCTCTTTTTAAAGTATCGGCAGCGGTAAAACCATCCGCGAAGGGGTCCCGCCCTCCGGGAACGCCATGGGTGGATTACAGCTTGTTCAGCACGCCGCTCTCCTCGTTGAAGGCGTTGATCAGCTCGTCCAGGTCCTTGGCCTGGGCGTGGACGGCGTCCCAGGTGCCCTCCACGTCGTACCACAGGGCGTTCAGGTCGTGCATGTCCTTCCCCTGCTGCTCCACCCAGGTGTAGTATTTCAGGTGGTGGACCCGCTTGCGGTCCGCGTAGGTCAGCTCCATCAGGCTGTCGGTCTTGAGACCCAGCATGTGGAGGCTGTGGTCCAGCCGGGCCTCCTCCGCGGTATACGCGCCGTGAAGGTCGTTGAGCTCCTGAATCCGGCTCTGGTACATGACGGCGGAGTCGGTGAGGACGGTGCCCACCACGTCCCGGGAGGTGAACTCGTAGTATTTCGCCATCTTGATGCAGCACAGCACGTTGGCGATGCCGGAAATGCCCAGCCACGTCAGCCGCTCCACCAGCGCCGGGTCCAGCTTGAGGGTGTGGAGCAGGTAATCCTGTCCCTCCGGAGTGTTGAACAGGCGGAGGAGCCGCTGGGAATCCTCGTCGTCAATGGCAATGGCCATATCCGTGTTTTTCACATTGTGAATCCAGGGGATGTGCTTGTCTCCTATGCCCTCAATCCGGTGCCCGCCGAAGCCGTTGTTCAAAATGGTGGGGCACTGGAGCGCCTCGCCAACCCCCAGCTTGAGGTGGGGATACCGCTCCTTCAGCAGATCGCCCGCGCTCATGGTCCCGGCGGAGCCGGAGGTGAAGCAGGCCCCGGCGAACCGGTCCCCGGGACGCTTGACGGCCTCGAACACGTCGGCCAGGGCGGCACCGGTGACGTTGTAGTGCCACAGGGGGTTGCCCATCTCCTCAAACTGGTTGAAGATCATGTACTGGGGGTCCAGCTTGAGCTCGTTGGTCTTGTCGAAGATTTCCTTCACGTTGGACTCACAGCCCGGGGTGGCGATGACCTCCGCCCCGATCTCGTGGAGCCAGTCAAAGCGCTCCTGGCTCATCTCGGCGGGGAGAATGGCCACGCCCTGGGCCCCCAGCAGCTTGGAGTTGAACGCGCCGCCCCGGCAGTAGTTGCCGGTGGAGGGCCAGACGGCCTTGTGTCTGTCCACGTCGAACTGTCCCGTCACCAGCCGGGGAGCCAAACACCCGAAGGACGCGCCCACCTTGTGGCAGCCGGTGGGGAACCACTTGCCCACCATGGCGACAACGCGGCAGGGCACGCCGGTGAGCTCCGGAGGCAGCTCAATGAAATTGGGCACGGCCTGGAAGAGTCCGCCGGACTCCTTGGCCTCGTTTTTCCAGGTAACCCGGAAGAGGTTCAGGGGATTCACATCCCAGAGGCCCACATCCTTCAGCTTGTCCCGAACCTTCCCGGGGATGAGGTCCGGGTTCTGCATCTGGGCGATAGTGGGGATAAGGATGTTGTTCTCCCGGGCCTTTTTCAGGTTGTGTTCCAACCCCTGTTTGTTGATGGTAAGATCAATCATGTCAATTTCCCTCCTGCTTATTCATGTCAATATAGGAATACAGGGTATACTTGGAAATGCCGAAATATTTGGCCACCTTGTCGCCGGACTTGGTGATGAGAAAGGCCCCGTTCTGGCTGAGGAACTGGATGGCTTTCACCTTGTCCTCCTTGTTCATCACGGCGGCGGGTTTGCCCACCAGGGCCACGGACTGCTGAATCAGCTCATCCAGCAGATCGCTGACATTGGTGATGCGCTCCGGCTCGGCGGGGACCTCCTCCCCGGTGGAAACCAGGTCCCGCAGGGCCTCCTCCATGATAATCAGGCGGGAGATGTCGTAGTTGATGGCCAGGATGGCGGAGACCTTCCCCTTCCGGTCCCGAATATAGACGGTGGAGGACTTCAAAATCTTTCCGTCCGGCGTCTTGGTGAGGTAACAGAGGTGATCCTTGGGTTCCGGGTCCTGGGTGCGCAGCTGCTCCATCACCACGTTGGACGCACCGTCTCCCACCTTCCGCCCGGAGATGTGGCCGTTGGCAATGAAAACGATGGAGCGGTCCGGGTCCCGGCTGAGATCGTGAATCGCCACCTCACAGTTGGACCCGAATTGGGCGGCGATGCCGGCGGCCACCTGACGGAGCAGCTCCAGCTTGCTGTTTTCCGTGGGTAATCCCCCCTTTGGGCATATTTTTTGGGTAAAGACACCGATTCTTGTTAGCATCATACCATGATCTTTCGGAAAAATCAACAGCAATTCAAAAAAATTTTTTGGTTTTCAAAAATTTTGTTTGACAACGGCAAATCTTGTGCTATGATAAGGCTATAGGAAGCGGACGGCAAAGACGAAAGCCGTCAACTATAAAAATAAAACGGAGGTCTGCATCATGGATTTCGAGAAGATCAAGTCTGCGGCGGAGGGCTACAAGGCGGAGATGTCCCGGTTCCTGCGGGACATGATCTCCCATCCCAGCGAGAGCTGCGAGGAGAAGGAAGTGGTCCTGTGCATCAAGGCCGAGATGGAAAAGCTGGGCTTCGACAGCGTGGAGATCGACGGCCTGGGCAACGTCATCGGCTGGATGGGCCAGGGCGAAAAAATCATCGCCATCGACTCCCACATCGACACTGTGGGAATCGGAAACATCGACAACTGGGAAGCGGACCCCTATCAGGGTTATGAGACGGACGACATCATCTTCGGCCGGGGCGGCAGCGACCAGGAGGGCGGCATGGCCTCCGCCGTGTACGGCGCCAAGATCATGAAGGACCTGGGCCTGATTCCCGAGGGCTACAAGATCATGGTCGTGGGCTCCGTTCAGGAAGAGGACTGCGACGGCATGTGCTGGCAATACATCGTCAACAAGTATTTCCAGGGACCCGAGGACGCCCGCTCTAAGATTGAGTTCGTCATCTCCACCGAGCCCACCGACGGCGGCGTCTACCGGGGCCACCGGGGCCGCATGGAAATCCGGGTGGACGTGAAGGGCGTTTCCTGCCACGGCTCCGCCCCCCATCGGGGCGACAACGCCATCTACAAAATGGCCGACATTCTCCAGGATGTCCGGGCCCTGAACGAAAACGGCGACGGCCCCTCCAACACGGTCAAGGGCCTGGTAAAGATGCTGAATCCGGAATTTAACCCCGAGCATTACGAGGACGCCCAGTTCTTGGGCCGGGGCACCTGTACCACCAGCCAGATTTTCTACACCTCTCCCAGCCGTTGCGCCGTGGCGGACAGCTGCTCCATCTCCATCGACCGGCGCATGACCGCCGGAGAGACCTGGGACTCCTGCCTGGAGGAGATCCGCCAGCTGCCCAGCGTGAAGAAATACGGGGACGACGTGAAGGTCTCCATGTACATGTACGACCGTCCCGCCTGGACGGGGACGGTTTATGAGACCGAGTGCTTCTTCCCCACCTGGATCAACAAAGCCAGCGCCGCCCATGTCCAGGCGGTGGTGGACGCCCACCACGCCCTCTGGGGTGAGGAGCGCATCGGCCACGCAGACCCGGACGAGAAGAAGGACGCCATGCACCTGCGCACCGGCCGCCCCCTGACGGACAAGTGGACCTTCTCCACCAACTGCGTGTCCATCCAGGGCCGGTACGGCATCCCCTGCGTGGGCTTCGGCCCCGGCGCGGAGTCTCAGGCCCACGCCCCCAACGAGATCACCTGGAAGCAGGACCTCGTCACCTGCGCCGCGCTGTACGCCGCCGTCCCCGGCCTCTACAAGCCGGAGAACAAGACCGCCGACGTGACAGAGTTCCGCCAGAGCCTCACCGACAACGATATTAAATAAATCTTCCGGGAAATGGCCTGGTCTGAGGACCAGGCCCCACAAAGGAAGTCCTGTGGGGCCCGCACCCCCTATCCCCCGAAGACAGGAGACAAACTAAATATAATAATATAAGGAGATTTTCGATATGTCTAAGACCATCGAGCTGGCGCAGCACTTGGAGAAGCTGCACATCAACAACATGTACAAGTCCGACTTCTACTGGACCTGGGACAAGACCGACGAGGAGCTGGACGCCATCTTCACCGTGGCCGACGCTCTCCGGGATCTCCGGGAGCGGAACAAGTCCACCCGGATTTTCGACTCCGGCCTTGGCATCTCCATCTTCCGGGACAACTCCACCCGGACCCGCTTCTCCTTCGCCTCCGCCTGCAACCTGCTGGGCCTGAACGTCCAAGACCTGGACGAGAAGAAATCCCAGATCGCCCACGGCGAGACCGTCCGTGAGACCGCCAACATGGTCTCCTTCATGGCGGATGTCATCGGCATCCGGGACGACATGTTCATCGGCGAGGGCCACAAATACCAGAAGACCTTCATGGACGCGGTGAAGGAGGGCTACCGGGACGGCATCCTGGAGCAGCAGCCCACCCTGGTAAACCTCCAGTGCGACGTGGACCACCCCACCCAGTGCATGGCCGACATGCTCCACATCATCCACCAGTTCGGCGGCGTGGAGAACCTCAAGGGCAAGAAAATCGCCATGACCTGGGCCTACTCCCCCTCCTACGGCAAGCCCCTGTCCGTTCCCCAGGGCGTCATCGGCCTGATGACCCGCTTCGGCATGGATGTGGTCCTGGCCCATCCCGAGGGCTATGACGTGATGCCCGAGGTGGAGGAGATCGCCCGGAAGAACGCCGCCGCCACCGGCGGAAGCTACAAGAAGGTGGCCACCATGGAAGAGGCCTTCCAGGACGCGGACATCGTGTATCCCAAGAGCTGGGCGCCCTTCGCCGCCATGGAGGAGCGGACCAAGCTCTATCAGGCCGGGGACCAGGCGGGCATCGACGAGCTGGAGAAGAAGCTCCTGGCCCAGAACGCCCAGCACAAGAACTGGACCTGTTCCGAGGAGATGATGAAGCGGACCCGCAACGGCTCCGCCCTGTACCTCCACTGCCTCCCCGCCGACATCACCGGCCTCAGCTGCCCCGAGGGCGAGGTGGACAACTCCGTCTTCGACCGGTACCTGGTGCCCCTGTACAAGGAAGCCAGCTACAAGCCCTATGTCATCGCCGCGATGATCATGATGAGCAAGGTCAAGGACCCCGTGGGCGCGCTCATGGCCCTGGACGCCGCGGACAAGCGCAAGTTCTTCTGAGAGGTGACCCGCCATGCCGGAACGTATCGTCATCGCCTTGGGCGGAAACGCCCTGGGCAATAATCTGCCGGAGCAGATGATCGCGGTGAAGCAGACCGCCAAGGCCATTGTGGACCTCATCGAGCAGGGACACCAGGTGGTCATTGCTCACGGCAACGGCCCCCAGGTGGGCATGATTCAAAACGCCATGACCGAGCTGACCCGGTCCGACCCGGAGAAATATATCCCCTGTCCCCTGTCCGTCTGCGTCGCCATGAGCCAGGGCTATATTGGCTATGACCTTCAGAACGGCCTGCGGGAGGAGCTGCTGGACCGGGGCATCAACAAGGGCGTGGCCACCGTTCTCACCCAGGTAGAGGTGGACCCGGCCGACCCGGCCTTCCAGAATCCCACCAAGCCCATCGGCGCCTTCATGACCAAGGAGGAGGCCGACGCCCTGGTGAAGGAGCGGGATTACAAGGTTGTCGAGGACGCCGGGCGGGGCTACCGCCGGGTGGTGGCCTCTCCCAAGCCGGTATCCATCGTGGAAATCCAGTCCATTCAGGACATGGTGGAGGCGGGCCTGGTGGTGGTGGCCTGCGGCGGCGGCGGCATCCCCGTTTTCAAGACCGAGGGGCACCACCTCAAGGGCGCGGCGGCGGTCATTGACAAGGACTTCGCCAGCGAGAAAATGGCCGAGCAGCTGAACGCCGACCGGCTGATCATCCTTACCGCCGTGGAAAAGGTGGCGGTGAACTTCGGCAAGCCGGACCAGAGATGGCTGGACAGCCTGACTCCCGAGGAGGCCCGGCGCTACATGGACGAGGGCCAGTTCGCCCCCGGGTCCATGCTGCCCAAGGTCCAGGCGGCGGTACAGTTCGCCGAGTCCCGCCCGGGCCGGAAAGCCCTCATCACCCTGCTGGAAAAGGCGGGGGCGGGCGTCGCCGGAGAAACCGGCACCACTATCACCGCGTAAGCACCGGCAAAAAAGGACCGCCCTGCGGGGCGGTCCTTTTTGTTCGCTCTGGCGATCAGCCCATGAACATCTGCACCCAGTAATGCCCGTAACCGGAGCCGGACTTCACATAGCCGATGCCAATGGAGGTAAAGTCTCCGCTCAGGATATTGGCCCGGTGTCCTTCGGAATTCATCCAGGAATTCATGACGGAAGCCGGAGAGTTCTGCCCGGCGGCGATGTTCTCGCCCATGGCCCCGCCGGAGATGCCCGCCTCCTGAATGGCGGTAAAGCAGCTGTTTCCGTTGGGCCGGGTGTGGGAGAAGGACTGGACGATTTCCTCCGCCCGGAGCTGGGCCACGGCGCAAAGGCTGTCGTTCAGAGTCAGGGGGGACTTGCCATTCTCCGCCCGGGCGGCGTTGACCAGCTCCAGCACACCCTGGCGCGTGGACAGGAGATCACTGCCGCTGGGCGCGGGGGTCTGGACGGGAGGCTCCTCCGGCGTCTCAGTCTTTTCGGGGGCCGGGTCGGGAGTTTTTTCAGAGGGAGTCTCTGAGGGAGTCTGGTCGGGATTTTTCCCGGCGGGAGTCTCTGAGGGGGTCTGGTCAGGATTTTTCCCGGCGGGAGTCTCTGAGGGGGTCTTGTCCGGGGCCTTCTCAGCGGGAGTCTCCGCCGGGGATTCAGGCTCCGGCTCGGAGGTCTTGTCCTCATCAAGGACATACTGCGCCATGCGGTAGATCACCACGCAGCCCTGGCCCCGGTTCATGGTGACCGTGCCGCTGAAGGTCCCGTCGGAATAGCCTCCGATGATGCCCAGGGCGTACACGTTGGATACCGCGTCCCGGTACTCGTCGTGGATGGCGTCCCAGTCGGCGATTTTTTCCGCGGCGGCGGCTCTCTCCTCCTCACCGGCGGAAGCGCCCTTTTGGGCCATGATGTTGGTCATGAGCTGGGCCATGTCATAGCGGCTGATGGGCCGGTCCATGGCCCCGGCATCCCGGTAGTCGGCCGTAAAGCTGGTGTCCTTGAGGACCCCGGCCTGGGACAGGGCCTCCGTGTTGGGGACGAACCAGCCCAGCTTCTTGTTGGACTCCGTGCTGTTCTCCTTGACGGCGTCCGGGTAGAAGGCCCGGGACAGCATGACACAGAACTGGGCCCGGGTGACGGAGTTGGCGGGCTTGAAGGACCCGTCGGAATAACCGGAGGTGATGCCCTTGGCGGCGCAGTCCTGAATGGCGTCGTGGAAGGTGTGGCTGGCAGGCACGTCGGAGAACTCCGCCGCCAGGGCGGGGACGCACAGCGCCGCGCACAGCGCCAGGGTCAGAAGCAGGGACAGCAGCTTTTTCATACACAATCTCTCCTTTTTCCGTTTTCATCATTATAAGCCTCTCTCCCCTCCGCCGCAAGTGGAAAAAAGCTGCAAACGGCGTTGTCTGCAAAAGAGAGAGGCTGTCCGATGCCGGATTCTGGGAAAAGCTCCGTCGTTTTTCACGAGAGCAGGCGAAAAAAATCCAGTATTTTTCGTGAAATCATCCGGAAAACACGGCGCGTCCCATTTTTTTGTTGCGCTTTACGAAACAGGCCGGTATAATATCAAAACAAGACAAGCGGCGGGGGGAAATCCCATGTTGACAAACACTGCTCTGAACAGCATCCTGGGCCTGCACATTATTCTGGTTCTGGTACTGGTAGCCTTGGTACCGAAAAAGAATAGTGCGTTTGGTCATGCGCGAAACAAGGGCGCGACGAGCGGTTTCTCCCACAGGACGCCGTAAACCGCCGGCCCCAAAACCGGAACTCTTGCAAGTCCGTGACCCGACGAGGGACACGGGCTTATTTGTTTTTCGACACCACGGCAAAAGGAGCGGTCAAGTATGGAAATGACAGGCGCGCAGATCTTAATGGAGGGCCTGGCCCGGGAGGGCGTGGAGCGGGTCTTCGGCTACGCCGGGGCCACCATCTGCCCCATCGCCGACGCCCTGCGGGAGGACCCGAACATGGACTACACCCTGGTCCGCACGGAGCAGAACGCCGGGCACATGGCCTCCGGCTACGCCCGGGTGACGGGAAAGACGGGGGTTTGCATCGTCACCTCCGGCCCGGGAGCCACAAACCTCATCACCGGCGTGGCCACGGCCTATATGGACTCCATCCCCCTGGTGGCCGTCACGGGACAGGTGCCCTCCAACCTCCTGGGACGGGACATCTTTCAGGAGGTGGACATCACCGGGGCGGTGACCCCCTTTACCAAGCACTGCTATCTGGTGAAGGACGCCGCCCAGCTGCCGGTGGTCCTCAAGGAGGCGTTCCACATCGCCTCCACCGGCCGGCCCGGCCCGGTGCTCATCGACATCCCCGTGGACGTGCAGGAGCAGCTGGTCACCGGCGTGACCTTCCCGGAGGAAGTCCGTATCCGGGGCTATAACCCCAGCGTCCGGGGCAACGACAAACAGATTTCCAACGTGGCCGCGGCCATCGGCATGGCCCAGAAGCCGGTGATCTGCGCCGGAGGCGGCGTGTTCCTGGCCCACGCGGAGGAGGAGCTGCGGACCTTCGCCGAGAGCACCGGCATCCCGGTGGTGACGACGATGATGGGCCTCTCCCTTCTGCCCACGGAGCACCCGCTGAACATGGGCATGATCGGGGCCCACGGAAACAACACGGCCAACAAGGCCCTGGTGAAGTCGGACCTCCTCATCATGATCGGCACCCGGGTGGCGGACCGGGCCATCGTCTCCCCGGACGAGATTCAAAAGCGGATGGCCAACATCCACATCGACGTGGACCCCGCCGAGATTGGAAAGAACATGCAGTCCACCCTCCCCCTGGTGGGGAACGCCAAGGTGATTCTCCAGCAGCTCATGGAGCGAGGGGCCAAGGCGGACTGCGGGGAGTGGCGGGAGTCCCTCCAGGACCTCCGCCGGACGAACCTGGGCCGGGGCTATCCCACCAAGGACGGATACGTCTTCCCGGGCCGCCTCCTGCGGCTTCTGGGGGAGCGCTTGAGAGAGGACGCCGCCGTCTGCGTGGACGTGGGGCAGAATCAAATCTGGGCGTGCAAGCACCTGCGGCTCAACGGGGCCCGCTTCCTGACCAGCGGCGGCCTGGGGACCATGGGCTACGCCATTCCCTGCGCCGTGGGCGTGAAGACCGCGGACCCCCAGCGGCAGGTAGTGGCCGTCTGCGGCGACGGCTCCTTCCAGATGTCCATGAACGAGCTGGCCGCCGTGAAGGCCGGGGGCTTTGACCTGAAAATCCTCCTCTTCCGCAACGGGGTCCTGGGCCTTGTGAACCAGATCCAGAGCAAGGAGCCCTACCACGGCCCCTTCGGCGTGCGTCTGGAGGGAGATCCGGACTTCGCCGCCGTCGCCGCCGCCTACGGCATTCCCAGCCTGACCCTCCGGGACGAGGCGCGGGTGGAGGAGACCCTGGACCGCTTCCTGGCGAAAGAGGGCCCCTGCCTCCTGATCGCGGAGGTAAGCCCCGCGTGGAAGACCACAGACTGAATGGGAGGAGCGACGGATGAAACAGACGATTTCCATTTTGGTGGAGAACCGGGCGGGCGTACTGAACCGGGTGGCCAGCCTGTTCTCCCGCCGGGCCTTTAACATCGACTCCCTGGCGGTGGGCGTGACGGACGACCCCTCCCTCTCCCGAATGACCATCATCGTGGACAATGGGAACAGCGTGGTGGAGCAGGTGGAAAAACAGCTGAACAAGCTGGTAGAGGTCATCAAGGTCCGCACCCTGGACGAGGGGAACATGATTGGCCGGGAATTGATGATTATAAAAGTCAGCGCCAACAAAAACAACCGGGAACACATTATGACCATCTGCAACATCTGCGGGGCCAAGGCGGCGGACATTTCCCCCACCTCCATGACCCTGGAGATCTCCGACACCCCGGACCGGGTGGATGTGTTCGAGGATATGATGCGCCCCTTCAACATTCTGGAGGTGGCCCGGACCGGGGTCATCGCCCTGCAAAAGGGCGGGGGAAAAATTTAACGTAAATGGAGCAGAAAACGATATGGATAAAGCGCAG
Source organism: uncultured Oscillibacter sp. (assembly GCA_910588175.1). Lineage (GTDB taxonomy): Bacteria > Bacillota > Clostridia > Oscillospirales > Oscillospiraceae > Oscillibacter. Next base: position 88,752 of record CAJUQQ010000002.1, on the reverse strand, counting down.
AAAAAGGCCCTGACGGAGGAGTGGAAGAACCGCCGCCCGGAGATGGGCGTAATCTCCCTCCGATGCAAAGAAACGGGAGAGACCTTCCTGGGACCCGCCAAGGACACAAAAGCCGGCTTCAACAGCCTCCGGGCCAAGCTCTCCGGCGGCATACACCCCAACAAGCGGCTGATGGAATTGTGGAACCAGTACGGAGAGGCGGGATTCGAGCTCTCCGTGGCCGCCGTGCTGGAGTACGAGGACCCGCTGGAGGACCACACCGAGGAGCTGGAGACGCTGCGGGACCTGTGCCTGGCCGAGAACCCGCAGGCAGTGAAAATCTGGAAGTGAGGAGGCGCGGCTGTGGACTACAGAAGATTTGGCAACACCATCGTCGCCCGGATCGACAAGGGCGAGGAGATCGTGGAGAAGGTGATGGAGCTGGCCGCCCGGGAGCGGGTCGCCCTTGCCAGCGTCCGGGCTCTGGGGGCTGTCGGCCGTTTCACGGCGGGGGTCTTCCGGACGGAGGAAAAGCAGTACCTCTCCAACGAGTTTCAAGGCAGCTTTGAGATTGTCTCCCTGACGGGAACCGTGAATACCATGGAGGGCAAGCCTTACTGCCATCTGCACATCAGCGCGGGCAACGAGCGGGGGGAGGTCTTCGGCGGACACCTGAACAGCGCCGTGGTCAGCGCCACCTGTGAGCTGGTGCTTCAAGTCATCGACGGGCAGGTGGACCGGGTCTTTGATCCGGAGATCGGCCTGAACCTCTTCCAATTCCTGTGACCCCCGGAAGACCCCACAACCAGCCGGGCCGCGAAGGGCGGGATTCCCGGCGCAAGGAGGAGAGAATGTGAAAATCAGAGCCACAGCCGCCATCATGGAGTGCCTGCTGGAGCAGGAGGTGGACACCGTCTTCGGCTACCCCGGCGGCACAATCCTGAACGTCTATGACGAGCTGTACCGTTACAAGGACCGCATCCACCACGTCCTCACCGCCCATGAGCAGGGGGCGGCCCACGCGGCGGACGGCTATGCCCGGTCCACCGGAAAGGTCGGCGTGTGCTTCGCCACCTCCGGCCCCGGAGCCACAAACCTGACCACCGGCATCGCCACGGCCTATCTGGATTCCTCCCCGGTGGTCTTCCTCACCTGCAACGTCACCGAGGCCACTCTGGGCAAGGACGCCTTCCAGGAGGTGGACATCACCGGCATCGCCATGCCGATTACGAAAGCCACCTTCCTGGTCCGGGACGCCTCCACCATTCCCGCCGTCATGCGGCAGGCCTTCGCCGTGGCCGCCAGCGGGCGGCCCGGGCCGGTGCTCATCGACTTTTTGAAGGACGTGACCTTCCCCAGCGTGGAGATCGAATACGAGTTCGTCCCCTGGCGGGAGAACCGGGGCTGCGCGGGCATGCGGGAGCTGAACCGGGACCACGAGCTGAAAAAGCCCACCCCCAGCCGGGAGGATGTGGACATCCTTCTGGACATGATCGCGGCGGCGGAACGGCCCTTTGTCATCTGCGGCGGCGGCGTTGTCCTGGGCCGGGCGGACAAGGAGTTCAAGGAGTTCGCCGAACGGCTGGACGCCCCTGTGGCCATCAGCCTCATGGGCGGCGGCGGCTTCTCCGGAAGCCACCCCCTGACCACCGGCATGATCGGCATGCACGGGTCCAAGGCCTCCAATACCGCCTGCGGCGAGTGTGACCTGCTGATCGCCGTGGGCTGCCGTTTCTCCGACCGTGTGGCCCTGAACCCGGCCACCTTCGCCCGGCAGGCCAAGATCGTCCAGATCGACATCGACCGGGCGGAGATCGACAAAAACGTGCTGACGGACCACCACATCATCGGCTCCGCCCGGCGGGTGCTGGCCATGCTGAACGAGAAGCTGCCCCAGTACGACCACAGCGATTGGAAGGCCCATATCCTGCCCCTCCGGGCCCCCTCCGTGGCCGAGGCCAGCGACCACCTGACCCCCCAGCAGGTATTGGAGACCATCCGCGTCCAGATGCCGGAGAACGCCATTGTGGCCACGGATGTGGGCCAGCACCAGATGTGGGCCATCAAATACCTTCACTTCCAGTATCCCGGCCAGATGCTCACCAGCGGCGGCTTCGGCACCATGGGCTTCGGCCTGGGGGCCGCCATCGGAGCCCAGACGGCCCATCCGGACAAGCGGGTTTTCCACATCACCGGGGACGGCTGCTTCCGGATGAACTGCCACGAGCTGGCCACCGTGGGTTACTACAAGCTGCCCATTATCACCGTGGTCTTCAACAACGGCACCCTGGGCATGGTCCGCCAGTGGCAAAGTCTGATTTACGGCGGTCGCTACTCCGAGACCACCCTGGACCGGGGACCGGACTTCGTGAAGCTGGCGCAGGCTTACGGCATCCGGGGCTTCCGGGTGGAGACGGCGGCAGACATGGAAACCGCCCTGTCCCAAGCCCTGGGGAGCTTGGAACCGGCGGTGATCGACTGCCGCCTGGACATCGACGAGATGGTCCGGCCCATGGTGGCCTCCGGCTCCGAGATCACGGATTTCCTGCTGAGCGAAGGAGGAGAGTCATGAGAAAGCAATGGGACACGGAAAAGAAGCTCTACACCCTCTGCATTCTGACGGAGGACACCCCCGGCATCCTCAGCCAAGTGGCCCGTCTCTTCTCCCGGAAGGGCTATAACATCGAGTCCATCGTCTCCGGGGCCACGGACCGGCCCCACACCGCCCGCATTTCCATTGAGCTGCTGGCGGACGAGCTGGTGGTCAACCAGCTGGCCACCCAGTGCCGGCGGCTGCTGGGGGTCCAGGCGGTGAAGATCTTTGACGAGGAGACCTGCATCCGCCGGGAGATCGCCCTCATCAAGGTCCGGGCGGCGGACCACGGCACCCGGGACGAGATTATCCAGATGACCAACATCTTCCGGGGCCACATCATCGACGTGGACAAGGCGTCCCTGACGGTCTGGGTCTTCGGCTCCCAGAGCAAGAACGCGGCGCTGATTCAAATGCTGGAGGATTTCGGCATCCTGGAGATCGCCAAAACCGGTACTATCGCCATCGAGAGAGGGCGTAGCACGATATATGACGAGAGCAAACTGAAGGAGGAATATGAATATGGCAAGAATGTATTATGAGAAGGACTGCGACCTGGGCAAGCTGGACGGGAAAAAGATCGGCATCATCGGCTACGGATCCCAGGGCCACGCTCACGCTCTGAACCTGAAGGAATCCGGCTGCGACGTGTGCGTGGGCCTGCGCCAGGGCTCCAAGAACTGGGCGGGCGCCGAGCAGGCGGGCCTCAAGGTCCAGACCGTGGCGGACACCGCCAAGTGGGCCGATATCATCATGATTCTGGTAAACGATGAGGTCCAGGCGGACGTGTACAAAAAGGACATCGCCCCCAATCTGGAGGCGGGGAACATGCTGATGTTCGCCCACGGCTTCAATATCCACTTCAAGCAGATCGTGCCCCCCGCCGGGGTGGACGTTTCCATGATCGCCCCCAAGGGCCCGGGCCACACCGTCCGGTCTACGTATGTGGCGGGCAAGGGCGTGCCCTGCCTGGTGGCCGTGGAGCAGAACGCCACCGGAAAGGCCCTGGATCTGGCCCTGGCCTACGCGGCGGGCATCGGCGGCGCGCGCGGCGGCGTGATGGAGACCACCTTCCAGGATGAGACGGAGACCGACCTCTTCGGCGAGCAGGCCGTCCTCTGCGGCGGCGTGGTGGAGCTGATGAAGCTGGGCTTCGAGACCCTGGTGGAGGCGGGCTACGCCCCGGAGAACGCCTACTTCGAGTGCATCCACGAAATGAAGCTCATCATCGACCTGATCAACAAAGGCGGCGTAGCCATGATGAACTACTCCATCTCCGACACGGCGGAATACGGCGAGTACGTCTCCGGCCCCCGGATTCTCCCCTACGAGGAGACCAAGAAGAACATGAAGGCGGTCCTCACGGACATCCAGGACGGCGTGTTTGCCGGAAAGTGGATTGCCGAGAACAAGAACGGCCGGACCTTCTTCAACGCCAAGCGCCGCCAGCTGGCCCAGCACCAGATGGAAACCGTAGGCGCGGAGCTGCGGAAGAACATGCTCTGGGGCGACGACACCGACCCGGATACCGCCTCCAATTGATTGCTCAGCTTCCGAAAAGCGCCGCCGCTCCAGGCGGCGTTTTTTCAAGAAAGGATTGACCGCTATGAACCGTATCCTTCCCCATCTTATCCTATACAGCGACCTGGGCCGGGACAGCATTCTGGTCCGGCTGGCGGACATCATCCGGGACTGCAAAAACGGAGGGGCCAAGGAGCCTCTGCTCCAGCGGACCAACGGGGAGGTCAAGCGCCTCCTGGACCTCTCCACCGCCTGCGGCTTTGACGAGAACCTCTGGCAGTGCTATTTAACCTGGCTCCTCATGACCAACGACAACTCCTTCACCCGGACCTGCGAGCGGACGGGGGCCTGGCCCGGCGGCAGCGTGAACCGCTTCGCGGAGAACGACTTCGCCGTCTTCCACCAGCTGTTCCACTACGACTTCTCCCCGGTGGAGCAATACCTGCTGACGGACTGCTTCTCCATCCTGACCGATTACCAGGCCATCCCCAAGCGGGAGCGGACCTATAACCGGGACGTAAGCGCCCAGGTCCGGACGCTCCGCAAATCCCTGGCGGAGGCGGAAAACGGGCATGAGATGTTCCGTCTTGTGACAGACTATTACCAGCGGTACGGCTACGGCGTCTTCGCCATGAACCGGGCCTTCCGCATCCGGCGTGAGAACGGGCTGGAGTTCCTGCCCATCAGCAACGTCGACGGCGTGCGGCTGGAGGACCTTTTGGGCTACGAGGGCCAGAAGGCGGAGCTCCGCCGGAACACGGAGTCCTTCCTGACCGGGAAGCACGCCAACAACGTCCTGCTCTACGGCGACGCGGGCACGGGAAAATCCACTAGCGTCAAGGCCCTCATCAACGAATACTACGACCAGGGCCTCCGGATGATTGAGATCTACAAGCACCAGTTCGGGGAGCTCTCCCGCATTCTGGCGGAGATCAAGAACCGGAACTACCGCTTCATCATCTTCATCGACGACCTCTCCTTCGAGGAGAACGAGGTGGAGTACAAGTTCCTCAAGGCCGTCATCGAGGGCGGCGTGGAGACCCGGCCGGAAAACGTGCTGATCTACGCCACCTCCAACCGGCGGCACCTCATCCGGGAAACCTGGAACGACCGGCAGGACATGGAGCACCACGGGGACATCCACCGCTCCGACACCATGGAGGAAAAGCTGTCCCTGGCGGCCCGGTTCGGCGTGACGATTCACTACGGCGCCCCCAGCCCCAAGGAGTTCCAAGCCATCGTCAAGGCCCTGGCGGCCCGGCAGGGCCTCCAGATAGACGGGGAGGAGCTGGCCCGGAAGGCCAACGCCTGGGAAATCCGCCACGGCGGCTTCTCCGGCCGGACGGCCCAGCAGTTCGTCCACTATCTGGAGGGGCTGGCGGAATGAAGGTGCTGGTCAGCGCGTGCCTCCTGGGGGAGAACTGCAAATACAGCGGCGGGAACAATCTGGACCCCCGGGTGGCAGCGTGGCTCCGGAGCAGGGGCCATACACCGGTCCCCGTCTGCCCGGAGGTGCTGGGGGGCCTGCCGGTTCCCCGGACGCCGGCGGAAATCGTAGACGGCGCGGTGACCGCCAGGGACGGCAGGAATGTGGACGCGGAATTCCGCCGGGGGGCGGCTTTGGCCCTGGAAACCGCCCGGCGGGAGGGGGCCGGGCTGGCCGTCCTCCAGCCCCGGAGTCCCAGCTGCGGCGTGCGAGAGGTCTATGACGGGAGCTTCTCCGACCGGAAAATTCCGGGCATGGGGGTGTTCGCCCGGCTGCTGCGGGAAAACGGCTTCCGGGTTCTGGAGCCGGAGGATCTGGCGTAAGGGCAGACCGGCCGGTCCGCCTCCGCGCCTCATTCCTCCTATAAAATACCCCAGCGGACTCGCCCTCTCTGTGATTGGGGATTGCGGCGGGCCGGGCTTTGTGATACAATCATCGGGACAACTTCCCGCCGTAACGGCGGACCATTGGGAAAGAAGGCGGCATTTATGGTGGACAGCAAGTGGCTCCAGACCTACCGGGAGGAAATCAAAACCTTCTCCGGAAACATTCGGGACTTCCAGGAGGGCAGGCTGGACAAAAAGGACTATAAGGGCTGTTCCGGCGGCATGGGCAGCTACGCCCAGCGGGACCCGGCGAAGCACATGCTCCGCCTGCGGATGCCCGCCGGGCGGCTGACGGCGGAGCGGCTGAAATTTCTGGCGGACACCGTGGAGAAGTACCATGTCCAAAAGATCAAGCTCACCACCTGTGAGACGGTGCAGCTTCACGACCTCCCGGCGGAGCAGGTGCCCGCCATTATGGAGGAGGCCATCGGAGCGGGCATTCTCTGCCGGGGCGGCGGCGGGGACCATCCCCGGAATGTCATGTGCAGCCCCCTCTCCGGTGTGCAGAAGGGGGAGTGCTTCGACCCCTCCCCCTACGCGGAGGCGGTGACGGACTACCTCCTCTCCATCTGCCGGGACATCCGCATGCCCCGGAAGCTGAAAATCGCCTTTTCCAACGGCGCGGAAGACTCCGTCCACAGCGCCTTCCGGGACATGGGCTTCCGGGCTCAGGAGAACGGAACCTTTTCCCTCCGCATCGCCGGGGGCCTGGGGGCCATGGGCCACCGCATGGGCGTGCTGGTGGACGAGGCCGTGAACCCCCATGAGGTTCTCTACTATGTGAAGGCCATGGTGGACACCTTCTGCCAGCACGGCAATTATGAGAACCGCGCCAAGGCCCGGACCCGCTTTATGCAGGACACCCTGGGCTCCGAGGGGCTCAAGGAGGCGTTCCTGAAAAACGTGGAGGCCTTAAAAGCCCAGGGCGGGCTGGAAATTCCACGGCTGGAGGCCCCCGCGGACATCGTCAGGGACGAAGAGGCGGCCTTGGCCCATCCCCGGGCCATTCCCCAGAAGCAGGCGGGGCTGTACGCCGTGAAGTATCATCCCATCGGCGGCCTGCTTCCGGCGGAAAAGCCGGCGGCGCTCTATGCCGTTTTGAAGGACATGCCCGGCGCGGAGTGCCGGGTAGGACCGGACGAGACGCTGTATCTCGTAAACCTCACCGCCGCCGGGGCGGAAAAGGTTCTGGCCGTCACGGCGGACGGCGCGGAAACGGAGTTTGAGTACAGCGTGGCCTGCGTCGGGGCCACGGTCTGCCAGCAGGGCATCCGGGACAGCCAAGGGCTGCTCCGTTCCGCCGTGGCGGCGGTCCGGGAGGCCGGAATTCCCGACGGGGCTCTGCCGAAAATTGCCGTCTCCGGCTGTCCCTCCAGCTGCGGCGCCCACCAGGCGGGAACCATCGGCTTCCAGGGAGGCGTGCGCCTGGAGGACAGGAAGCCCCAGCCCGCCTTCCGTCTGTTCCTGGGGGGCAGCGACGCCCTGGACACCGCCCGTTTCGGCGAGGCAGGCGCGGTGATTCTGGAACAGGATATCCCCTCCCTGCTGGTGGAGCTGGGCCGGGCCGCGGCCGCGGCGGGCCAGAGCTGGGCCCAGTGGTCCGAGACCCACCGGGAGGACCTGAACGCCATCGTGGCGAAGTACGCGTAACACGGAATGTTGACGGAGAGGAGGCGGACCTGGGGTCCGCCTCCTTGTTCCCGGCGCTCCACAGGTCATTCCCCCTGGCGGAGCCCGGAAAACAGGCCGGGGCAAAGCCCCTGCCGGAAAGGACGCGCGATGAAACGTCTTTGTCTGCTGCTGGTTCTGCTCCTGGCCCTCCCGGCCTGCGGAGCGGCGGAGTCCGGAGGACACCCAGAGTCCCCTGGAATCAAGGAGCCCGCCGGGGAGACCATCGTCTTTACGGACGACCTGGGCCAGGAATTTGCCATTGAGCCGCCCCGGCGGACGGCGGCTTTGATCGGCAGCTTCGCCGATATCTGGTGCCTGGCCGGGGGGCGGGACACCCTGGCCGCCGCCGCCGGAGACGCCTGGACCTCCTTTGACCTGGGGCTGAGGGAGGACACCGTGAACCTGGGAGCCGTGAAGGAGCCCAATCTGGAGGCGCTGCTGGCGGCGGAACCGGACCTGATTCTGGCCAGCGTCAACACCGCCGCCGACCTGGAACTGAAAGACACCTTCGCCCAGGCGGGGCTGGCCGCCGCCTATTTTGAGGTGGACTGCTTTGACGACTACCTCCGAATGCTGGAGATCTGCACCCGTCTCACGGGACAGACGGAGCGGTACGAGACCTGCGGAACCTCCGTCCGGGCCCAGGTGGACGCCGCCATCGCCCGGCAGGACGGCAGCGCCCCCCGGGTCCTCTACGTCCGGGCCAGCGGAAGCAGCTGCAAGGCCAAGGGCAGCGAGGGCAGCGTCCTGGGAGAGATGCTGGCGGACCTGGGCTGCGTCAACATCGCCGACGGCGGAGGCCTTTTGGAAAACCTGAGTCTGGAGGGCATCCTCGCCGGGGATCCGGACTATATTTTCGCCGTCCTCCAGGGGGCGGACGCGGCGGCGGCCCAGAAATCCTTGGACGCCGCCCTGCTTTTAAACCCCGCCTGGAGCGGCCTCCGGGCGGTACAAGAGGGGCGGTTCATCACCTTGGACCACCGGCTCTACAACCTAAAGCCCAACGCCCGCTGGGGGGACGCTTATGAAGGACTCGCGGACATTCTCTATCCCAACTAAATCGGTTCTCCCAGCCCTGGGCGGCCTGGCGGCCCTCTCCGCCCTGCTGAGCCTGTGCCTGGGAGCGGTTCCCGTGGCCCCGGGGGAGGTCTTGGCCGCTTTGCTCGGACGGGGGAGCGGCCCGGCGGCCCAGATCGTGCTCTATGCCCGCCTGCCCCGCACCTGCGGCTGTCTTCTGGCGGGGGCGGCCCTGGCCATGTCGGGAACCGTCATTCAAGGGGTGCTGGGAAACCCCCTGGCGGCCCCCAACGTCATTGGCGTCAACGCCGGGGCGGGGCTCTGCACGGCGGTGTGCGCCGCCCTCTGGCCCGCACGGACGGCGGCACTCCCCTTCGCCGCCTTTCTGGGGGCCCTGGGAGGGGTGCTGCTGGTGCTGTTCATCGGGTCCCGGACCGGCGCGTCGAAAATGACCCTGGTGCTGGCGGGAGTGGCGGTGTCCGGCATGTTCAGCGCGGGCATTGACGCGGTGCTGTCCTTCTTCCCAGACGCGCTGAACGGGTACACGGACTTCCGGGTGGGAGGCGTGGCCAACCTCTCCATGAGCCGGGTGAGCCCGGCCTTCTGGGTGATTCTGGCGGCGGCGCTGCTGGCCCTGTCCCTGGCGGGGGAGCTGGACGTGCTGCTTCTGGGGGAGGAAACCGCCCGGAGCCTGGGACTCCCGGCCCGGCGGCTGCGGCTGATCCTTCTGGCCCTGGCGGCGGCGCTGGCGGGGGCGGCGGTGAGCTTCGCGGGCCTACTGGGCTTCGTGGGCCTCATCGCGCCCCACATGGTCCGCCGCCTGGTGGGAGAGGACAGCTCCGCCCGGCTGCTCCGGGGGGCGGCCCTGGGCGGAGCGGCGCTGCTGACGCTGTGCGACATCCTGGCCCGGACGCTGTTTGCCCCCTACGAGCTGCCGGTGGGGGTGGTGCTGTCCCTGCTGGGCGGGCCGTTTTTCCTCTGGCTGCTGCTGCGGCAGAGGCGGGGAAGGGGGAGCGGTTATGCTTGAAGTGCGCAATCTCTCGGCGGGCTACCCGGGCCGCACCGTGCTGGAGGACGTGTCCCTGGCCGTCCGGCCCGGGCGGGTGCTGGTCCTGCTGGGACCCAACGGCTGCGGAAAGAGCACCCTCCTGCGGACCATGCCCGGTCTCCTGCCGCCTCTCGCCGGGGAGGTTTTGCTGGACGGAAGGCCGCTGAAAGACTACCGTCCCCGGGAGGCCGCCCAAAGGATCGCCTATCTGCCCCAGTCCCGGAGCGTGCCCCGCATCACGGCCCGGAGAATGGTGCTCCATGGCCGGTTTCCCTACCTGTCCTATCCCCGGCGCTGCCGCCGGGAGGACTACGAGGCCGTGGACCGGGCCCTGGCGGCGGCGGACGCCCTGGAGCTGGCGGACCGGCCCTTACCGGAGCTCTCCGGAGGACAGCGCCAAAAGGTGTATCTCGCCATGGCCCTGGCCCAGGAGACGGAGACGGTCCTGATGGACGAGCCCACCACCTACCTGGACATCCGGCACCAGCTGGAGGTGCTGGCCCTGGCCCGCCGTCTGGCGGAGGCGGGGCGGGGGGTGGCCCTGGTCCTCCACGATCTCTGCCTGGCCCTGACCGCGGCGGACGACGCGGCCGTGCTGGCCGGAGGCCGTCTGTTGGCCCTGGGCGGGCCGGAGGAAATCTACCAAAGCGGCATCCTGGCGCGGGTCATGGGCGTTCGCCTGGACCGGGCCGCCGGGCCGGAGGGCTGGCGCTATTTCTGCGAACTGCGGTCGGAGGGCTGAGCATGGCGTACTTTCCCTTTTTCATGGACCTGGAGGGCCGGGAGGGCCTCGTCGTAGGCGGCGGGGCCGTAGCGGCCCGGAAAATTCAAAAGCTCCTGCCCTACGGTCCCCGGCTCACCGTGGCCGCGCCGGAGCTTCTGCCGGAGATTGCGGCCCTGCCGGGGCTGACGCTGCTCCGGCGGACCTTTGACCCCGCCATGCTGGAGGGGAAGTTCTTTGCCGTCGCCGCCTCGGACAGCCGGGAGACCAACCGGGAGATTGCCGCCCTCTGCCGGGAGCGGGGCGTCCTGGTGAACACGGTGGACGACAAGGCGCAGTGTACCTTCCTGTTTCCCGCCCTGGTGAAACGGGGAGACCTGACCATAGGCGTTTCCACCGCCGGGGCCAGTCCCAGCGCCGCCGCCTGGGTGAGGCGGCGGGCGGAGGAACAGATCCCGGAGGACTTCGGGGAGCTTCTGGCCTACCTGGCCTCCCTGCGCCCCCTGGTCCGGGAGCGGGTGCCGGAGGAACATCGCGCCGGGGCCTTCGCCCGGCTGTTTTCCGCCTGCCTGGAGGGAGGCTTCCCCCTGGAGGAAGCCCCCCTGGCGGCGGTGCTGGAGGGCGCGCCCAGGACCGGGAAGGTCTATCTGGTGGGCGCGGGCTGCGGGGCGGCGGACCTGATCACCCTCCGGGGTCTCCGCCTGCTGGAGCGGTGCGGCGCGGTGGTTTACGACGACCTACTGGACCCGGCGCTGCTGGACGCGGCCCCGGAGGGGGCGGAGCGGCTCTATGTGGGCAAACGGCAAGGGCGGCACTCCATGGCGCAGGAGGAGATCAACGCCCTGCTGATTTCCAAGGCCCGGGAGGGAAAGACGGTGGTCCGCCTCAAGGGCGGGGACCCCTTCGTCCTCGGCCGGGGCGGGGAAGAGGCCCTGGCCCTCCAGGCCGCCGGAATTGGGTGGGAGTATGTGCCCGGGGTCACCTCCGCCGTGGCCGTGCCGGGGGCGTCGGGGATTCCCGTCACCCACCGGGGGGTAAGCCGGGGCTTTCATGTGGTCACAGCCCACACGGCGGATTTGCCGGAGGGACCGCCCTCCCGCTGGGAGGAGCTGGCCCGGCTGCCGGGAACGCTGGTATTCCTCATGGGCCTGTCCCAGTTGGAGGAAATCGCCCGGGGACTCATCGGAGCCGGACTGCCGCGGTCCACTCCCGCCGCCGTGATCGGCGGAAAAAACGCCCCCCGGGCGGTCCGGGGGACGTTGGGAGACATCGCGGAGCGGGCCCGGGAGGCCGGGGCGGAGGCCCCCGCCGTCATCGTGGTCGGGGGCACTGCGGGGATGGATCTACAGGGTTAGCCGCCGTAGCCGTACCGTTTCCGCTGGGTGGCGAGAAACAGGACGGTTACCGCCAGGGTCAGCAGCTCCGCCGCCGTCACCGCCAGCCAGATGCCGTCCAGCCCCAGGAAGAGGGGCAGGATGAAAATGGCCGCCGTCTGAAACAGCAGGGTCCGCAGGAAGGCGATGGCGGCGGAGAGCACGCCGTTTCCCAGGGCGGTGAAAAAAGCGGAGCCGAAGATGTTGAAGCCCATGGCCAGGAAGGACAGAGCATACAGCCGGAAGCCCCGGGTGGTGAGGGCCAGCAACTCTGGGTCATAGCTCACAAAGACGCGGGACAGGGGGAACGCCAAGCCCACGGCGGCGGCGGTGAGCCCGGCGCAGCCCGCCAGCATCAGAAGCAGGCTCTTGCGGAGAAGGCTTTGCAGCTCCGGCTGATTTCCCGCGCCATAGTGGTAGCTGATAATGGGGCCCGCGCCGATGGAGTAGCCCATGAAGACGCCGATGAAGATGAAGTTCACATACATGATGACCCCGAAGGCGGCCACGCCGTCTTCGCCGATGAGGCGCATGAGCTGGAAGTTGTAGAGGATGCTGACCAGGGAGGTGGAGAGGCTGCTCATCATCTCCGAGGAGCCGTTGGAGCAGGTCTGGGCCAGCACCCGGCCCTCCAGCCGGGGTTTTACCAGCCGGAGGGGGGTCTTGTTGGGCAGGAGGAAGTAGACCAGGGGCACCACGCCCCCCACAAAGGAGCTGGCCACCGTGGCGATGGCCGCCCCGGCCACGCCCCAGGGCAAAACCCCCACCAGAAGCCAGTCCCCAACCATGTTGGTCAGCCCCGCCGCCACGGTGAGCCCCAGGCCCAGCTTGGGCCGCTCCGCCGCCACCAGGAAGCTCTGAAACATATTCTGCAAAATGAAGGGCACCAGGGCCAGGGACAAAATACGGCCGTAGCGGACGGCCAGGGGGAGCAGTTCTCCCGTGGCCCCCAGGAGGAGGCAGAGGGGCTCCATGGTGAGCTCCGCAATCACGGTCAGAACCGCGCCGGCCAGGAATCCGGCAAGAACAATGAGGGAAAAGTACCGGTTGGCCCGGGGCAGGTCTCCCTCCCCCATGGTCCGGGCCACCACGGCGCTGCCGCCGGTGCCCAGCATGAATCCCACCGCGGCGAAGATCATCAGGGCGGGCATAATGAGGTTCACCGCCGCGAAGGCGGTCTTCCCTGCGTAGTTGGAGACGAAGACGCCGTCCACCACGCCATAGATGGAGGTAAAGATCAGCATGACCACCGTGGGGAAGGTAAAGCGCAGCAGCTTTCCATAGGTAAAGTGCTCGGATAAATGGATATGCATAGGGATTTCCTTTCTCTGTATAGCAGGCCGCCGGGATGGTCCCGGCGGTTTTATTTTGGCGGAATGGCGGCGGACTCCTCCTGGAACAGGGCAAACCACTTCCGGGTCAGCCGGAGCATCTGTTCCAGCTCCTCCGCTTCCATGCGGCGGGAGGCGGCTTCCTCGGCGTTTTTTACCGGGAGGATCTTCTCCCGGATCAGGGCCCGGCCCGCCTCCGTGGGGTAGACCCGGACCTCCCGGCCGGAACCGGGCCGGAGGGACAGAAAACCTTCCTTCGCCAGCTTCCGCACGGAGGAGTGAACCGTCTGCTTCGTCAGGGCGAACTGGCGGCAAATGTCCCGCTGGGTGCAGCCCTCCCCCAGCTCCAACAGGCTCCAAAGCACCAGCAGCGCGCTGTCGGAGAGCCTTTGCCGGACGGCCAGCTCATGGTAGCACTCGTCAATCTGGTGCTGGAGGCAGATGTAATCCTGAAACAGTTTATAGGCGTCCATCGGCGAAGGTTCTCCTTCCAAGTACGAAATCAGACTTATAGGGGATACTATAGTCCGATTTCATACCAAAGTCAACCGTCAATTTTCACAGAAGGCAGCGTCTTTCCTTGTAAACTTTGTAAAAAGGGTGCAAAATAGGCGGCGCTTTCTCCGCGCCGCCCATTTTTCACGAGGTTTACCCGTCACGCAAACAGACCCTCAAAGCGCTCCACCGCCGCCTCAGCGGCATCTCCTACCGCCAGCATGACGTAATTGCCGTGGCTGACGATTTGGGATTTGGTTTTCCAGCCTTCAATGGTCTCGGGATACCAAGCCCCGCCGGGGTTTGTGTCGTCGCCCACCTGGTAATCGACGCGGGCCTGGAAGATGTCCGCCACCGCCTGCACATCTTCGGCGTTTTCCACCTCCACCAGGGCGATCTCCCCCACGGCGGCGGAGATGGCGGCAATGTAGACCCCGCACTGCTTGGTGGGAATCTCCGAGAGGCCGGGATAATAGGAGTCGAGGAGTTCCTTCATGGTCTCGTCCTCCGTCACGTTCATCAGCTCCGGCCAGGTGCTCTCCGCCCGGAGGGTGTCGTAAAAGGCGGTGAGGTCCACATCCGCCTGGGACTCGCCTTCCACGGGAGTACCGGGTTCGCCGGAGCCGTCCGTCCCGCCGTCTTCGGGGGCGCCGGATTCACCGTCTTCGGGGGTGCTGACCGTGGGAGCGTCGGGGGTGCCGTCCTGGGCAGGAGCGTCCTTGCCGCCGCAGGCGGCCAGGGACAGGGTCAGGGTCAGCGCCAGAGCCAGCGCGAGAAACTTCTTTTTCATGTCAATCTCCTTATGTTAAAATGGTCTTGTGGATTGCTTCCGATACATAGACGGAGGGGCAGGAAAAAAAGTTTCCGGTTTCGCGAAAAAAATTTTTGTGAAAAAAAGCGTGGGAAACTCTTCCCGGATTTCTCTCCGCGCTAAGAACCTGTATTCATAACCGGGGGATGCCGGATGGGCGAGGATTTTTCTCGCCGGACAAGGAAATTTTTCGCAGGAGTCCTGACGGATTTCAAGGAAAATTGACGCGGTATGGCGGGAAAAAGACCCCTCATACGGCGTCCAGCGGTTGTGAATACAGGTTCTAAGAGCCGCCTCAAGCGGCGGTTGCGCTCCGAAACGCGTCTGCGGGCGCAGCCCCACGCACCCTTCCTTCCCGTCGAATCAGTCCTCCGCGTTTTTTGACAAACTGGAGGGGCGGCTGCCGCCGCCCCTTTCTCCATGATAATCGCTTATCCTTCCTCCCACAGCCGGAAGGCCGTTTGGATAAAACCCTCCACTTCCTCCATGGTGTCGAAGCAGGCAATGGCCACCTGATTGCCCATGGTGCCCGCCAGCGCGTCGGGCATCCGGGTGAAGAGCCGGGCGCGGCCGCCGCAGCGGGCCTCCAGCTCCCCTAGGGACAGGGCGTAGCGCCGCCGGTCCCTCCGGCCCGCGTAAACGCAGTACCGGTGCGGCCCGTTATAGGTGTGGCGCAGCTGGTCGAAGGCCACCATGTCCGCCCAGATGCGGTACACATCCGCGCTCTGGCTGAAATTCAGCATGTCCGGGGTAAAGCCCCCGGCGGGACGCATGTTGACCTCCAGGGCCGCGATGTCCCCGGTTTTCCCCACCCCCGGCTTGTCCGCCGTCAGGCGGAAAAACTCCAGGTGGAAAAAACGGCTGGCCGCGCCGAAGGCCTTCAGCGTGGCCTTTCCGGCGGCCTCCACGTCAGCGGGGACCTCCTTGTCCACGTAGTAATACGTGGGCACGCCCTCGTTGACCATGTCCATAATGGAGTTCCGGGTGACATGGCTGGCGGCGAACAGGACCTCTCCCCTGGAGTCGCAGATTCCGTCATAGGTGGTGACGGAGCCGGAGAGATACTCCTCGATTAAGTAGGGCGTCTCCGGCCGGGCCCGGAAAAAGCGCTCCAGGTCCGCGCCGCTCTCCAGCCGCCAGGTGGCCACGGCTCCCACGCCGTTGTCCGGCTTGACCACCACGGGATAGCCCACCTCCCGGACAAAGTCCAGGGCCGCCGCCAGGTCCGTCACCGGGGCGCAGCGGGCGCAGGGCACCCCGGCCTTCCGGTAATACTCCTTCATGGCCAGCTTGCTTTTGTACTTCCCGATTTCGTGGGACTTGGGTCCGGTGGTAATGTTGAAGTCCGTCCGGAGCCGGGCGTCCAGCTCCAGCCAATACTCGTTGTTGCTCTCCACCCAGTCGATCTTTCCGTAACGCCCGGTGAAATAGCCCAGGGCCCGGAGGGGCTGGTCATAATCCTCCAGGCTGTCCACCCGGTAATACTCGGTCAGTGCCCATTTCAAATCCGGATGCAGCAGGTCATAGGGCGCGTCCCCCACGCCCAGGACGTTGACGCCGTTTTCCCGGAGGCGGACGCAGAACCACCGGTAGGCCTCGGGAAAGTTCGGGGAGATAAAGACAAAATTCATACGGGGTTCCTCCTTTAAAGCGGAAAGCAAAACGGTTCAGCACTTTAAGAACCTGTATTCATAACCGGGGGTATCCCCGCCAGGAAAAGCGTGAGGAGCCAATCGCCGGCGGAAACCGTGTCCTCTCCGGCCAGCGCCGTATCCGCCGGCATGGAGCCACAGGAAGGGCACACCACCGCAGAGTCCGAAATCACATTCCCACACCGTTTGCAATACATCACGTTTCCCTCTCTCTTCTTTGTCGTATTTGTCACATATTGCCGAAATTCAGTATATAGTGTTGTGTATTATAACGCGAAAACGGATGCCTGTCAAGCAGTCAAGGACACTTGTGCGCATATGAAAGCACTTTGCTGCGGAACCGGCATGGAATCCATTCCATAAAAAGCCCAGGGAGGCTGTGCCTCCCTGGGTTCAGCGCGTTTATCCAAATTCCGCCGTCAGGCTTCCCTTCTGCAAAACGTGCCCCTCCGCCGCCTTGAGGAAGTGCTTCTTCCAGGCGTTGGAGCTCAGCCCCAGGACGCAGTCCAGGGCATAAACCGTCAGCCGGTAGCGGTGCCGGGACCAGATGGGGGGCTTGGGCCCCGCATAGCGGTGGACGCCGTAGGCAATGCCCTGGGCGGCCCCGCACTCCAGCCGCTCGTACTTGGGCAGGCCGCCGGGAATGACCTCCCGGGCGGGGAAGTTCCACATCACCCAGTGGGTGAAGCCCTTCATGGGGTGGGACAAATCTTCTAAGGTGACCGCCAGGGTCTTAGCCCGGGGGGACAGATTTTCCAGGATAATTTCCGGGGACAAATCCTTTCCCCGGCCGGTGTTGTCCCGGGGGAAACGGCCGCCGTCCTCCAGGCCGGGGCAGTGAAAACGCAGAGTTTCGATTTCCATGGTTACCTCTATGCTCGCTCTCTCAGTGTTTTTCTTTGGGAAGGATCAGGTTCAGCAGCACCGCCATCAGCGTGGCGATGACCACCGGGGATTTGCCGAAGATCATGGTGAAGCCCTCGGGGAACTGTCCCAAGGCCCCGCTGGCCTGGCTGACGCCCACGCCCAGGGCGGCGGACAGTCCCACGATGGTGGTGTTCCGGGCCGTCAAGTCCTGGGAGGCAATGAGCTTCATGCCGGTCATGGCGATGGTGGAGAAGACGGTGATGGTGGCCCCACCCAGCACGCACTGGGGAATGGTGGTCAGCACCGCCGCGAACTTGGGGGAAAGCCCCGCCAGCAGCAAAAAGCCGCCGGTCAACGCAAAGACAACCCGGTTCACCACCTTGTTGGTGGTGACAATGCCCACGTTCTGGGAGTAGGTGGCCGTAGGCAGGCCGCCGAAGAAGGCCGTGAGAATGTTGCTGAAGCCGTAGGCGATGATGCCGCCCTGAAGCTCCTGGTCCGTGGGGTCCCGGTCGACGCCGCCCACGGTGGTGGCGGTGAAGTCGCCGATGGCCTGGATGGAGTTGATGGCGAACAGCAGCCCGATGGCCACGCAGGAGGGCAGGTCGAAGGTGATGCCGAAGTGCATCACCCGGGGCAGGGAGAACCAGGCGGCGGAGCCCACCTCGGCAAAGGAGACCATGCCGAAGAACATGGAGATGACATAGCCGCAGAGCATGCCGATGAGGATGGAAGCCAGCTTGCAGATGCCCCTTCCGTGGTTGTTCAGCAGCATGACAATGGCCAGGGTCAGCACGGCCACCAGCCAGTTCTGCCAGGAGCCGTAGACCAGCGCCTCGGTCTGTCCCTTGGCCTCCACCACCAGCTCGTATGTATTGGCCGTTCCCCCCGCCATGTAGTTAATGGCCGTGGGATAGAGGGACAGGCCGATGGTGAAAACCACCGTGCCGGTGATCACCGGGGGGAACAGGAGACGGATCTTCTTCACGAACACGCCCACAATCACCGCCACGATTCCGCCCACGATCATGGCTCCGGCAATGGCTCCCACGCCGCCGCCGGTGGAGGCAATGGCCTGCATGCTGGGGACGTAGGCGAAGCTGACGCCCATGATCACCGGCAGGCCGGAGCCGAAGTATTTTCCGGCGGGATAGAGCTGAATGATGGTGCAGACCGCGGACATCACCAGGGACGCCTGGATCAGCAGCACCCGGTCCGTCTGGCTGAGGCCGATGGCCCCGGCGATGATGATGGGCGGCGTGACGCAGCCCACGATCATGGCGACAAGATGCTGGAGGGACAGGGAGACGGCGGAGCCCAGGGGAGGGACGCCTCGAAGCTGGAACAACGCCTGCTGGTCAGAGGGAGCTCTCATGGCGGGGTTCTCCTTCCTGTTTCGTTCTCTGTAGGTACCGGGCCTTCGGAAAAGGTCCACCTTTCCTACTCTACAGGAGGGACGTCAGGATGTCAAGGACAAAACTTTACTCTTCTTCCCCGTCGAAGGGCCCCAGGTCCCGGCGGAACTCGCCGTCCACCAGGAAACGGACCTCCTCCACCGCCTCCAGGGACCGCAGAGAACGCTCCAACGCCTGGAGAGCGGTCTGGACCGTGCCGTCCTCCTCCAGCCCCGCCAGCAGGGCCGAGGAGAGGTTCACATAGCAGGTGGCCTCCTCCAGCCAGGCCGACTTCACCTGAAAGCCCTCCGGCAGCGGGGGCAGCAGGCCGTCCTGGCCCTCGGGCTTGTCCTCCAGGGCGCGGGCCACGGCGGAGACCTGGGTGTCGCCCTCGTAAAGCTCCAAGGTCTGCTCCGCCGCCGTGAGGCGGCCCTCCTGATCCAGGTAGTACAGCCGCGCCTCTACGGTGCTGATCACGTCCTCCTCCGGGGTCAGCAGCACCTCCCGGATGTTCAGCACTTGCCGCTCCCGATAGGCCAGCTCCCGGCCCTGGGCCGTGATCTGGACGGAGGAGATCTCCGGAATCTGGGCCAGGGTCAAGGCAATCGCCCCGTCCGCCAGGGTCAGCGCCACGCCGGAGAGGCTGGCGTAGGAGGCCGACAGGTCCACCTTGGCCCGGTCCCCGGCCAGCTCCAGGGAGAGGAGGGTGGTCCCGGAGGGGAGGGTGCTTTTCAGCGTCTCATCCGCCGGGCCTTTCAGAAGGGCCTCCATCAGCGCCTCCGCCAACTGCTGGGAGGTCTCGGTCCGCTCGTCGTATAAGTACACGGTCTCCGTGCGGAAGGCCCCGTCCCCGGCGGAGAAGGTCAAGTCCGCCTCCTGGAAATAGAGCTCATAGGCCGTCCGGGCCGGCTCCTCCCGCCGGCAGCCCGCCAGCAGGAGAAGCGGCAGCAGCAGGAGGCACAGCCGTCTGCTCACAGTTCCTCCCTCCTCTCCAGGGCGGGCCAGCGGACGGTGAACACCGCGCCGCCGCCGGGGCGGTTGGCGGCCTCCACGGCGCCGCCCCGGCGCTTCACCGTGTCGCTGACGATGGAGAGCCCCAGGCCCGTGCCTCCCGCGGCCCGGGACCGGGCCTTGTCCACCCGGTAGAAACGCTCGAAAATCCGGGGCAGGTCCGCCTCGGGGATGCCCGCGCCGTTGTCCGCCACGGTGAGGACCACCAGCTCCCCCACCCGCTCCAGGGACACCTGGACGGAGCCGCCGATGGCGGAGTACTTCACCGCGTTGTCCACCAGGTTGTAAATCACCTGATGGGTCTCGTCCCGGGTGGCCAGGACCACGCACTCTCCCCCGGCGGAATAGGTCAGGTCCACGCCCTTCTCCTGAGCCACCAGGTTCATCATCCGCATCACCTGCTCCAAAACCGGCAGGATGTCCACCGCCGCCGGGGGGTCCAGTACCCCGCTGTCCAGCCGGGTCAGGCGGAGGAGGTCCTCGGTAATGCGGGAGAGGCGCTCCGCCTCCCGGCCGATGTCGGCGACAAACTCCTCGGTGGTCTCCCGGTCGATGTTCTCCGTCTGCAAAATGGAGTCCGACAGCAGGCGGATGGCCGCCAGGGGCGTTTTCAGCTCGTGGGACGCGTCGGAGACAAAGCGCCGGCGGGCGTTTTCCGTGGTCTGGAGCCGGTCCGCCAGGCTGTTGAACTCGTGTCCGATCTGGGCAATCTCGTCCCGGCCCCGGATATCCGCCCGGTGACTGTAGGCCCCCTCCCGCACCTGCCGGATGGCGGTGAGGAGCAGGCCGATCTTGCGGGTCAGGGCCTTGGAGAGGACCAGGCTCAGCACCAGCACCAGCCCCCCCGCCACGGCGGAGAGGCGGAGCAGGGTCTCCTGCAGGCCGGTGAGCAGGGCGGCCTGCTCCGTGTCGTACTCATAGGCGTAGACTGCGCCGATGACCTGGCTCTGGTACATGATGGGCGAGGAGGCCCGGCTGCGGAAGGCCCCCCGCCGGTAGGTGCAGCTGAACGCGTCATAGCCCAGCAAAGCCTGGACGATCTCCGTATACAGCGCCAGATTCCCCACGGCGGAGCCGGTTTCCCGGGTGTCGTAAAGCACCCGGCCCGCGCCGTCGGTGACCAGGATGCGGCTCATGCCCGTCTCCTGGGCCACGGCCATGGCGTCCGCCACGTTCTCCTCCGTCAGGGGGGAGAGGCCGGAGAGGGAGTTGACCATGACGGAGACGCTGCTCTGGAGGTTGGTGGCCTTGGAGCGGAACACCAGGTCCTCGGACACCAGCAGGGGATAGGTGTTCAGCAGCAGCAGCACCGCCAGTATGACGGCGATATAGCTCACGCCGAAGCGGAACTGAAGGCTGCCCCAATAGGGGCGTTCATTCCTTGAAATAGTACCCCACCCCCCACTTGGTGCAGATGTGGTCCGGCTCCGCCGGGTTCTCTTCCAGCTTTTCCCGGAGGCGGCGGATGTGCACATCCACCGTCCGGTAATCCCCGGCGTAGCTGTAGCCCCATACCACGTTCATCAGGTTCTCCCGGCTGTAAACCCGCCGGGGGTTGCGCATCAAAAGCTCAATGAGGTCGTACTCCTTGGCGGTGAGGTCCACGGGGGTCTCCCCCCGGGCGGCGGAGCGCTCCTCGGTATTCAGGGTGATGCCCCCCGCCGTCAAAACGCTGCCCCGGGTCCGCTGGACCCCGGCGGCCCGGCGGAGCAGGGCCCGGACCCGGGCCTTCAGCTCCAGGATGTTGAAGGGCTTGGTCAGGTAGTCGTCCGCCCCGCACTCAAAGCCCATCAGCTTGTCCGCATCCTCGCTCTTGGCGGTCAGCATGATGACGGGCACGTTGGAAAACTCCCGGATGCGCATGCAGGCCTCCAGCCCGTCCACCTCCGGCATCATCAAGTCCAGAATGATGAGGTCCAGCTTGCCCTCCCGGGCCAGCTCCACGGCGGCGGCGCCGTCATAGGCGCACTCCACCTCATAGCCCTCGTTCTCCAGATTGAATTTAATGCCCTTTACCAGGGTCCGCTCGTCGTCCACCACGAGTATTTTCATTTGATATCCTCCACGGTCACCAGTCCCTCCAGCGCCGCCAGCTTCCCCTGGCCGATGCCGGAGACCTTCGTCAATTCCTCCACGGTTTCAAAGGGCCCGTGCTCCTCCCGATACGCCGCGATCCGCCGGGCCAGCTCCTCCCCGATGCCGGGAAGGGCGGTCAGGGCCTCCGGGGCCGCGGTGTTGAGGTTCACCGGGGATGGGTCCGGCCGGACCGCCTCCACGGGGACCGTCAGGGCCGTCTCCACGGAGGCGGCGCCCGTCCGGTCACGGACGAACAGCCCCAGGAGCAGACACAAAAACAATCCCGTCAGGCCCAGCAGCACCCACTCGCCCCGGGCGGTTTTTCGGCGCGTCTCCATGGTTGCGTTCCTCCGTTTTTTTTGGTATACTGTTGTGGAAATCATCGAACGGCGGCGGGAAGCCGTTGGTTCCACCCTTGGCTCAGACTTATTATAACACAGATTTTGGGGGATGGACATGAAAACAAAGCGCTTTTTATCAGTTTTTTTCCTGGCCCTTCTGCTGATGGGACAGCTGGCCGTTCCCGTCCAGGCGGCCCGGGTGTCGCCGCCGCCTATTCAGGCGAAGGCCGCCCTGCTGGTGGACCGGAAAACCGGCGCGGTGATCTACGCGCAGAACGAGCACGACGAGCTCTACCCTGCCAGCCTCACCAAGATCATGACCTGCCTTTTGGTGCTGGAGGCCATCGACGAGGGGCGGCTGAAGCTGAGTCAGGAGATTACCGCCACCCCCACGGCTCTGGAGGGCCTGGCGGAGGACGGCAGCACCGCCGGCATTGAGGCGGGGGAAATTCTGACGGTGGAGGAGCTGCTCTACTGCCTGATGGTGGTCTCCGCCAACGAGGCCGGGGCCATTCTGGCGGAAAAGATCTCCGGCTCCGTGGAAAGCTTCGTGGACCGGATGAACGCCAAAGCCAAGGAGCTGGGCTGTGAGAACACCCATTTCATGAATCCCCACGGCTACCACGACTCCCAGCATTACACCTCCGCCTGGGACTTGTACCTCATCACCAAGGCGGCGCTGGAGCACCCGATGTTTATGACCATCTGCGACGCCAGCTCCCACACCGTCCCGGCCACCAACATGTCCGACGAGCGGCAGCTGAACAACACTAATTTTCTCATCCGCAGCGGCCGGGAATACTACAACGCCGACGTACACGGCGTCAAGACCGGGTCCCACTCCATGGCGGGGAACTGCCTGGTCACCACCGCCCAGCACGCCAGCATGGACCTCCTCTGCGTCATCCTGGGCGCGGACCGGACCCAGGACGAGAAGGGCATTTGGTGGACCTACAGCTTTGTGTATACGGACAACCTCTATAACTGGGCCTTTGACAATTTCTCCTATCAGACCATTTTTAAAGAAGACGACGTGGCCGGAGAGGCCCCGGTGTCCCTCTCCTCCACGGACCATGTGACCCTCCGCCCCGCCCAGTCGGTGGAGCTGCTGCTGCCCAAGGACGTGGATCTGGAGGATCTGGAAAAAACCGTTACCCTGACCAACGACCCGGCGGAGGCCCCCATCGCCGAGGGGGACGTGCTGGGCACGATGCGCTTCACCCTGGACGGGGAGGAGCTGGCGGAGGTGGACCTGCTGGCCTTTACCAGCGTGGAGGCTTCCCGCATCCGCGTCCTCTGGCGGGATGTGAAGGAATTCTTTTCCACCGCCGCCGCCAAAACGGGTCTGGGCGCCGTTCTAGTGCTGGCGGTGGCCTTCGGCGGCTGGAGGCTGCTGTTCCGCCGCCGCCGGGGCCGTTATGGCCGCAGCACAGGCGGCGGGGGCCGCCGTCGGGGCTACCGGGGCACCCGAAAGCGGAGGTAAACCAATCGGAGGCTGTCCCCGAGGGGGCGGCCTCCGATTTTCATCTCTGGGTTACAGGTATTTTACCAGCTCCTCCAGGGAACGGCGGTCCGTGTGGAGCCGGGCGGGGCGGGCCCCCTCCGCCGGATAGCCCAGGGGCAGCAGGGCGATGGGACAGGTCCCCGCCATCTCCGGGAAGGCCTCCAGCAGCTTGTCCGGCTGGAACATGCCCACATAGGTGGTGCCCAGCCCCAGGTCCGCCGCCTGGAGCATCATCTGGGTGGCGGCAATGGCGGCGTCGATCTCCCCATGGTCCTTGCCGTCGGTCTCCCGCTTCCAGGAGACGGCGGGGTCATAGCCCACTACCAGCATCACCGGGGGATGGAAATGGGAGCCGGAGCAGGCGTCCGCCTTCTCCAGGGCCTCGAGGCTTTGGAGGACAAACATCCGCTGGGGCTGGTAGTTGTGGGCGGTGGGGGCGTTCCGTCCGGCCTCCAGAATCAGGTCCAGCTTTTCCTGTTCCACAGGCCGGGAATCAAACTTGCGCAGAGAGTACCGCGCGGCGGAGAGGGTCTGGAAATCCATGAGCAATACCTCGTTTCCGTTAGAGTGTCCGCCGGAAAACCGGCGCTTGACAGAAGGGGCGCAGTCCGCAGCAGACACGCCAAGGGACCGCGGGAACCGGCCCGGAGCAAATCTATCGCTTCCAAAAGAAACCGTCACCGGGCGGCGGTTTTCGCGTCTTACCGCAATCGGAACCGCGCAGACTCCGATCAGTCACCAAATCCGCGCCGGTGAACCATTGCGCCGCGGCCCCTTGCCGGTAAAACCATAGCATAGGAGCTGGAAAAAAGCAAGTCCCTCCCCGCCGAAATAAAAGGTGACAACCGCCGAAAACTCTGATATACTAGGAAGCGGAAAAATTGTTCCCCCACTCTGGAACATCAAGGAGAAGAGATATGAATATTGTATGTCTTGATATGGAGGGCGTCCTCGTCCCCGAAATCTGGATCGCCTTTTCCGAGGCCAGCGGCATTCCCGAGCTTCGCCGCACCACCCGGGACGAGCCCGACTACGACAAGCTGATGCGCTTTCGTCTCGGCATCCTAAAGGAGCACGGCCTGGGCCTTCGGGAAATTCAGGCCACCATCGCCAAGATTGATCCCCTCCCCGGGGCCCGGGAGTTCCTGGATGAGCTCCGCTCCCTCACCCAGGTGCTCATTCTCAGCGACACCTTCGAGCAGTTCGCCAAGCCCCTGATGGAGAAGCTGAACTGGCCCACCATCTTCTGCAACACCCTAGAGGCGGCGGACAGCGGGGAGATCACCGGCTATAAAATGCGCTGCGAGAAGTCGAAGCTCACCACCGTCAAGGCCCTCCAGTCCATCGGCTATGAGACCATTGCCGCCGGAGACAGCTTCAACGACCTGGCCATGATTCAGGCCAGCAAGGCGGGCTTCCTCTTCAAGAGCACGGAACAGATCAAAAAGGACCATCCCGAGCTGCCCGCCTACGAGGAGTTCGGCGATCTGCTGAACGCCATCAAGGCCGCGCTGTAAGCCGGGCATGGATCTGGCCTTTTTCCGGGGGGCTCTTTGGGAAATTTTCAAAGGCCCCCTAATGATCTTGGCCGCTCCGGCCCTGCCCCTGTTTCTGATCTGCCTGGGAATCATCGCGGTCATGATATTCCGGGAACTGCGAAAAAATAAGTAGGAAGGGAGACCCGATATGAATCCGAAATTTGAAAAGCTGGGCTTCCGCCCCGCCGATATCCTCCTACCCAAAAAGGGCACGGACATGACGAAGTGGGCGGTAGTGGCCTGCGACCAGTTCACCTCCCAGCCGGAATACTGGCAGGCGGTGGAGGACACCGTGGCGGACGCCCCCTCCGCCCTGCGCCTCATCCTCCCCGAGGCGGCGCTGAACGCCCCGGACGTGGAGGAGCGCATTTCCGCCGTCAACGCCGCCATGAGAAACTATCTGGACGGCGGCCTCTTTGACACCCTGGAGAACAGCCTCCTCTATATTGAGCGAGTCCAGTCCGACGGAAAAATCCGTCACGGCCTCATCGGCATGGTGGATTTGGAGCAGTACGACTTCACCCCCGGCTCCGGGGCCCTGATCCGGGCCACCGAGGGAACGGTTCTCTCCCGCATTCCCCCCCGGGTGAAGGTGCGTAAGGACGCCCCCATCGAGCTGCCCCACGTCATGCTCCTCATCGACGACCCCGGCAAGACCGTCATCGAGCCTCTGACCCGCGCCTCCGGGGAGATGGAGCCTCTGTACCGCTTTGACCTCCAGCAGGGGGGCGGCAGCATCACCGGCTGGAAGCTCACCGCCGCTCAAGCGGACGAGACGGCGGACGCTCTGGACGCCCTCTGCTCCCCCCGGGAGCAGGCCTGGAAGTACGGCGTAAAGGACGTTCCTCCCCTGCTCTTCGCCGTGGGCGACGGAAACCACTCCCTGGCCACCGCCAAGCAGTGCTATGAGGACCTGAAAAAGGTCACTCCGGAGGACCAGTGGTCCTCCCTCCCCGCCCGGTACGCCCTGGTGGAGGTGGTGAACAACCACGACAGCGCCCTTCAGTTCGAGCCCATCCACCGCGTCGTCTTCGGCGTGAAGCCGGAGGAGGTCCTGGCGGCCTTCAAGGCCTATTACCCCGGCGCTCACGAGGGCCAGGGCCAGGGCCACGTCATCGCCTACACCCACGAGGGCGGCACGGGCTTCCTCACGGTGCCCCAGCCCCGGGTCCAGCTGGCGGTGGGAACCCTCCAGGCCTTCCTGGACAGCTACGTCAAGGACCACGGCGGGGAGATTGACTATATTCACGGCGACAGCGTGACAGACCGTCTGGGAAGCCAGCCGGACAGCATCGGCTTCAAGCTGCCCGCCATGGGGAAGCAGCAGTTATTCAAGACCGTTATGGCCGACGGCGTGCTGCCCCGGAAAACCTTTTCCATGGGTCACGCCCAGGATAAGCGCTATTATGTGGAAGCCAGAAAAATTCGCTGACAAGACCATAGGAGTGAACCATCGTGGGACTGTTTGATAAGTTGAAGAAAAAAGCGCCGGAGCCCCCATCTCCGCCGCCCAAGCCTGTGGATACCTCCGAGGACGTGTCCGTCTACTCCCATATGCGGGTGGAGGTAACCACCAAGGACGGGCAGATGCTCTTTGTCGCCAAGCTGATGTATCCCCAGCAGCACACGGCGGAGCTGCACCAATACTCCGAGGCGGAAATTCCCCTGCTGGAAAACCACTCGGAGGCGGAGGCCATCCCCGTCCACATCCGGGGCTATCATGACCGGCTGCGGAAGGCCGTGTATATGGAGGGCTTCATCACCCCCCAGCCCAAGCACGTGTGGCTGGTGTCGCACCTCTACGTCGTCAAGCTGGGGAACGACCGGGCGTTTTTCCGCCTGGACACAGACCTGGAGGCCTCCGCCACCACCTTCGGCGTGGGGGGCGGCGTGCTGCCCTGCCGCCTGCTGAACATCAGCGTGGGCGGAGCCCGAATCTTCTCGGCGCACCGGTATTACGAGGGGGACAAATTTCTCCTGAACGTCCAGCTCTTGGAGGACCGGGACCCCTCCATCATGTTCTGCCAGGTCCTTCGGGTCTTCGAGGGAGAGGAAGGACGGCTGGAGTACGGCTGCAGGTTCCTGGAGCTGAACGAGGCGGACCAGGACAAGATTACCGAGAACATCTTCGCCGCCCAGCGGAAAAACCGCGGCGGCTCCAAGTAAGCCCCCTGGACACCGGCTGAGCGAACGCCGCCCGCGCCGCAAGGCGCGGGCGGCGTTTCCTTTCAAGGCCATCTCAGAGGCGGAAGAGCTTCAAAATCACGCCGTACAGCACCGAGGCCACCGTGCCGAAGACAATGACCGGCCCCGCCACGGTGAACATCTTCGCCGCCATGCCGGTGATGAAGCCCTCGCTCTTAAAGTCGATGGCCGGGGACACCACGGCATTGGCAAAGCCGGTGATGGGCACCAGCGTCCCCGCGCCGCCGTAGCGGGCGATCTTGCTGTAAAGGTTCATTCCCGTCAGCAGGGCGGAGAGAAACACCAGCGTGCAGGAGGCGGCGGTGGCCGCTTCCTCTTTGTTCAGCCCCACCGAGGCCCAGCCGTTGGTGATCACCTGGCCCAGCGCGCAGATGGCCCCGCCGATGAGGAAGGCAAAGGCCACGTCCTTAACAATGGGTGATTTTTTCGCCTTCTGCTTGACATAAGCCTGGTACTCTTTGGGAGACATGTCCATGGAAAACGCCCTCTTTTCGTTCTGGATTTCCTGGATAGTGTTGCCTCCGGGGCCGGAAATATTCCCGCGCGCCGGGTGGTATTGAATCCGGCGGGCGTTTGTGATACGATGGGGGTAATCAACATCATGGAGGTTTCCCTGTATGGAACTGAAAAATCCCCTGCTGGCGGTATCGGATATGGCGCGGTCCCTGGCGTTTTACGAGACCGTCCTGGGCCTCCGGGTAATCTTGGATTTTAGGGCCAACAAGACGCTTGAAGGCGGCATGACGCCGGAGGAGGCCGCCGCCCGCATGGACGTGCCCGTGGACTACGTCCGGGAGCGCATGGGATGAGCCGGGCCCTTGGCATCTACATTCACGTCCCCTTCTGCAAGCAGAAGTGCGTCTACTGTGACTTTTACTCCCTTCCCCGCCGGGAGGAGGACATGGACGCCTATGTCTCCGCCCTACGGGCCCAGCTGGCGGAGACGGATTTCTCCGGCTATGAGGCGGACACCGTCTACTTTGGCGGCGGCACCCCCAGCTATCTGGGCCTCCGCCGCCTGGCGGCCCTGCTGGAAGCGGTTTCCGCCGCCTGTCCCATTGCCCCCGGGGCGGAAATCACCTTCGAGGCCAACCCCGATTCCGCCTCGGACGCCGGGGACCTCGCCGCCCTCCGGCGGGCGGGGTTCAACCGGATTTCCCTGGGGATGCAGTCCGCCGACGGCGGGGAGCTCCGGGCCATCGGCCGGGTCCACACCGCAGCCCAGGTCCGCGCCGCCGCGGAGGCCGCCCGGAAGGCGGGCTTTGATAACCTGTCCTTAGACCTCATCTACGGCCTGCCGGGCCAGGACCTTCCCCGCTGGCGGAAGAACCTCTCCTCCGCTGTGGAGCTGGCCCCGGAGCACCTGTCCTGCTACGGCCTCAAGGCGGAGCCGGGCACCCCCCTCTACGCCCGCCGGGAATCCTTGCCGGGAGACGAGGTCCAGGCGGAGATGTACCTGGAAACCGTAAGTTTCCTGGAGGCACAGGGCTTCCGGCAATATGAGATCTCCAACTTCGCCAGACCCGGCCGGGAGTCCCGGCACAACCTGAAATACTGGACTCTGGAGGAATACCTGGGCTTCGGTCCCGGGGCCCACTCCTGCTTTCAGGGGCGGCGCTTCGCCTGGACCCGGGACCTGGACGCGTTTCTGGCGGGCTCCCCCGCCCGCTCGGAGGATTACGCCCTCTCCCGGCGGGACCGGCAGGAGGAGTATCTGATGCTGTCCCTCCGCCTCGCCAGGGGGCTTTGCCTGGACCTGCCGCGTTTCGGCCTGGACTTCTCCCCCTTCCTGCCCTTTCTGGAGCGATGCGAGGCGGCGGGCTACGCCGTCCGCCGGGAGCGCGCATGGCGCTTGACGCCCCGGGGCTTTCTGGTGTCCAACCAAATCATCGGCGAGCTGCTGTCGCTGCTGCCGCCTCTTTGCTGAAGGAGTTTCGCGTATGCATGTCTACACCACAGGCCAATGGGTGCTGCTGTTTTTCTTCTACTGTCTCTGCGGCTGGATTTGGGAGTCCTGCTATGTCTCCCTCTGCCAGCGGCACTGGGTAAACCGGGGCTTTCTTCACGGCCCCCTCCTGCCTATTTACGGCTCCGGGGCCATTATCATCCTGCTTGCCACCATCCCGGTGGCGGAGGACCTCCGGCTGGTCTGGCTCTTCGGCATGCTGGCCGCCACGGCCCTGGAGTACGTCACCGGGGATGTGATGGAGCGCATCTTCAAAGTCCGCTACTGGGACTACAGCAACCAGAAATGCAACCTCAACGGCCACATCTGCCTCACCAGCTCCATCGCCTGGGGCTTCTTCTCCATCCTGCTGGTGCGCTTCGTCCATCCCCCCATCGCCCGGCTGCTGGCCCGGGTGCCCGCCCTGTTGGTGGACCCCCTGGCGATTCTGCTCACGGCGGCCTTCACCGTGGACGCGGTCCGCTCCGTCCAGGCCGCCCTGGATCTGCGGGATCTGCTGGCCAAAGCCGCCGAGGAGAACGAGGACCTGCGCCGCCTGGCGAAACGGGCGGAGGTCTACGCCGCCTTCGCCAAGGATGATCTCCGCCGCTTCCGGGAGAAAACGGAACTGGAGGCCCTGGAGCTCCGGCAGAAGGTGGGCGGGGAGCTGGCGGAGCGCCGTCAGGCCCGGATGGAACGGGTGGAGGCCTCCTTCCGCCGCCTCACCAACGCCAAGCTGGAAATCCTCTCCTCCATCTCCGACGCGCTGGAAACCTGCCGGGACCACCTGGAGGACCTGCCGGATTCCACGCCCGAAAACCTGGCGGAGCGCCGGGTGGACCTGGAGGAAATCATCCGCCGGGTCCGAACCCGGGAGGCCGCTCTGCAAAACCGCTCCTCCGCGCCCTATCACCGCTCTCTCCGCCTCCTCCGGGCCCATCCCTCCGCCTCTGCCAAGGAGTTCGGCGAGGCTCTGGAGACCCTGAAAAAAATGGGGAAGGACTAATGCGTCCCACCCGGGTCCCCTCACGTTTCCCCCTCCAGCTTCCGCCACCTTCTGTCCAGCTCCCGCAAAAGCGCGGCCCTCTTCCGCTCCAGAAGCTCCTCCGGCAGCTCCACGATGATGCAGTCCGTGCAGCTTCCCTGGCCGTCCAGGTGAACCTCCCTCAACGCGCAGGCATTTTGCTTCCAATACACGCACAGCCTGTTTTCGCATGTCATACTATCGCCTCCCGACGCCATTATAGCTTATATTTAGGCTATTGTCTATATTTCAGCCATTGCTAAAATGTTAGATATGTTCAACATCTGAACTTCAGGGTAAACTGTGTTCAGGTGATCGTATGATTGTTTATGACCCGTTTTGGAGGACCCTGAAAGACCGGGGAATTTCCACATATAAAATGATCAATAAATTGGGCTACAGCAGCGGGACGCTCTACCGCCTGCGCCACAACAAGGGCATCTCCTCCCGCTTGATTGACGATCTCTGCAAGCTGCTGGACTGCCGGGTGGAGGACATTCTGGAATACGTTCCCGACCCGAAGCCCCCGGAGCCGCCCGACGCTGAAAAATCCCCATAAAGAAACCGCCGGACACCCGTCCGGCGGTCTTTTTTTAACTCATCTGCTTGCGGCGGCTGAGGTTCATGGTACCGTCCTGCATGCTGTTCAGGGTCTCCAGGCTCTTGCCGGTGCCCAGGGCCACACAGGAAATCGCGTCGTCGGCGATCATGGTATGGATGCCCGTCCGGGCCGTCACCAGCTTGTCGAAGCCGGACACCAGGCTTCCGCCGCCGGTCATAACGATGCCGTTGGTGGAAATATCCGCCACCAGCTCCGGCGGCGTCCGCTCCAGCACGGAGTGGATGGCTTCCATGATGCGCTCTACCGGCTCCTCGAAGGCGTCCATCATCTCCGTAGAGCTGACGGCCACCACCTTGGGCAGGCCCGTCAGCAGGCACCGGCCCTTCACGTCCATGATCTCCTCCTCATCCTTGGGGAAGACGCAGCCAATCTGCTTTTTCATCTCCTCGGCGGTGCGCTCGCCCACCAGCAGGTTGTGCTTGCGGCGCATGTATTTCACCACCGCCTCGTTGAGCTGGTCGCCGGCGATTTTGATGGAGGCGGACTCCACCACGCCGCCCAGGGAGATGACGGCGATGTCCGCCGTGCCGCCGCCGATGTCCACCACCATGTGCCCGTCGGGCTTGGCAATGTCGATGCCCGCGCCGATGGCCGCCGCCACAGGCTCCTCGATCAGGTAGACCTTCCGGGCCCCGGCGGAAATGCCCGCGTCAATCACGGCGCGCTCCTCGACCTCCGTAATGCCGGAGGGCACGCAGATAATGACCCGGGGCTTGAAGACGGAAACCCCGGCCACCTTATGAATAAACTCCCGGAGCATCCGCTCCGTCATGTCATAGTCGGAAATGACGCCCTCCCGCAGGGGGCGGATGGCGATGATGTTGCCAGGGGTTCGGCCCAGCATGGCCTGGGCCTCTTCGCCCACCTTCAAAAGCTTGCCGGTGTTTTTATCCAACGCCACCACGGAGGGCTCGTTTAAAACGATGCCTTTGCCGCGCACGAAAACCAAGACCGAAGCGGTACCAAGGTCGATACCGATATCCTTTGCCATGGGCAATTCCTCCATTTATCTTTTGTTCAATTTATGAGAGGCGGAAAACCGCCAGCGAATCCATAAAGTTACAAAGTACATTATACTGGCAGCGCTTCCAGATTGCAAGCCTATTCTTTCCCTTTTTCTCCCCTGTTTTCCCCCTGGGGCCTGGGAAAGGCCGCGGCGGCGCAAAGAACCTCCGCCGCCCCCGCCGCCAGAAGAGTTTTGGCGGCGGAAACCAGGGTGGCCCCGGTGGAACACACGTCGTCGATGAGGAGAATCCGTTTCCCCTCCGGCTCTCCCTCCGCTTCGTAGACATCCCGGGTGTTATTCCAGCGGTCCTCCGCCCGCTCCAGGCCGGACTGGGCGGGGTTGTCCCGGACCTTGCGGAGAAGCCGCTCCGGCTCCGCGCTCCAGAGCCGGCAGGCATTCTCCGCCAGGAGGCGGGCCTGATCGTAGCCCCGCTTTCGCAGCCGTTTGGCGCTGACGGGGACCCAGGTCACCGTGTCAAAGCCGCCGGAAAAGCGTTCCGCGGCGGCTTGGGCCACCAGCTCCCCCAAGGGCCCGGCGGCGGAGACGCCGCCGTGAAATTTGAAACGGCGCACGGCCTCCCGGACAGGGCCCTCGTACCACAGAGGCGCGGCGCAGGGGAATCCGCCGGGAAGCTCCCGGAGACCTTGGGCCCCGTCCGTCCGGGGGAGGGCCCCCGCGCAGTCCGGGCAGATGCCCGGCGCGTCCTGAACCCGCTGGCAGAAGGGACATTTGGGCGGAAAGAGCAGGTCCAGCAGAGCGTCGGAAATCCTCATGCCCTCACCGTCTCCTGGGATACGGCGCAGTTTCGTCCGTCAGCCCCACCAAATAGTCCACGCTGACTTGGTAATATTGGGCCAGCGTAACCACCGCGTCCAACGGGTAGCGGGTCACGCCGATTTCGTATTGTGAATATGTGTTCTGGCTGACATGCAGCAGCTCTGCGATATTTGCTTGCGTCAGCCCGCTATCAATTCTCAGATTCCGTATTCGCTCGTATTTTAGGATTTCTGTCCTCATACTCATCACCAAGTGTGAGTATATGTATCTGAAATTCAGATATTTCGTTTTATCTAGTTTATAGATAAAACAGGCGCCCTGCTGTCGACAAACCATTTACAAACTTCGGCCAAACCCAAGGACTGCCGTCTTTACGGAAGGGACCGGTCACGCGATTTATGGGAGAAACACGGCGCAGGGGCGACCTGCGTGTCCGCCCCTACAGGATAAAAGCCCGTCCTCTTACTCCCCGGCTCCCTTGGCCAGCCTCCACCGGAGACCGGAATATCGTTTCTGCCGCTTGTCGTTGGCGGCCATATCCCGGACCGACGCGTCGTCTCCCACCACCACCAGCAGCTCCCGGGCCCGGGTCAGAGCCGTATACAGCACCCCCCGGACCATCAGCGACGGCGGCGCGGGCATGGCCGCCAGCACCACGCAGCGGTACTCGCTGCCCTGGGACTTATGCACCGTCATGGCGAAGGCCAGGTCCACCTCGTTCAGCTGCTCCGCGCCGTAAACCGCCCGGCGGCCGTCGAAGTCCAGCTCCAGCCACTCGCCGGAGTCGTCAATCCCCACGATCTTCCCCACGTCCCCGTTGAAGATCCCCGTTCCCACGGTTCCGTCTTCTTTCTCCCACACCACGTCGTAGTCGTTCCGGGTCTGCATCACCCGGTCTCCCTCCCGGAAGAGCCGGTCCCCCCACGGAAGCTCCCGCTTCCCCGCCTCCTTGGGGTTCAGCGCCTCCTGAAGGCAGCGGTTCAGGTTCACCGTTCCGGCAGGGCCCTTTCGGGTGGGGGTCAACACCTGAATCTGGTCCGCCGGAATGCCCATATTCCCCGGCAGGCGGGTTCTGCACAGCTCCACCAGGGTGCTCACCGCCCGCTCCGGGTCCCGGCGGCAGAGGAAGAAAAAGTCCCCCTGGTTGCTCTGGAGGTCCGGCGGCTTCCCCAGGTTCACGGCGTGGGCCGCCCGGATGATGGCGGACTGCTCCGCCTGGCGGAAGACCTCCCGGAGGAACACCGTCTCTACCCGCCCGCTGCGGATCAGGTCCGAGAACACGTTCCCCGCCCCCACCGAGGGCAGCTGGTCCGCGTCCCCCACCAGCACCAGCCGGGTCCCGGGACGGAGGGCCCGGAGCAGGGCCGAAAACAGGGGCAGGTCCACCATGGACATCTCGTCCACAATGACGGCGTTCGCCTCCAGGGGCTCTTTTTCCGTCTTGGTGAAGGTCACCTGCCGGGCGTCCTCGTTCCAGCTCATTCCCAGGAGGCGGTGGACCGTCTGGGCCTCCATGCCTGTAAGCTCGCTCATCCGCTGGGCCGCCCGGCCCGTGGGGGCCGCCAGCACCGTGTCCAGCCCCATTTTCCGGTACAGGGCCACGATGGCCCGCACCGTGGTGGTCTTTCCGGTGCCGGGGCCGCCGGTGAGAATCAGCACGTTCTCCTTCGCCGCCAGCTCCACGGCTTTGCGCTGCTGGGGGGCGTAGGTGATGCCCTGGGCTTTCTCCAGTTCGTCCGCCGTCTGGGCGGCGGAGGCACGGCCCTGGGGCTTTGCTGCCAGCAGAGCCTCCAGCCGCGCCTGGGCGGAGCGCTCCGCCTCCCACAGCCGCCGGAGGTAGCAGGCGTCCACATTGGCCACCCGCTCCTGGACCACCAGCCCCCGGCCGATGAGCTCGTCCAGAGCCAGCTCCGGCTGGTCCGGATCGCACTCCAGGAGTTGGGCCGTGGCGGCAATCAGCTTCCCCCGGGGCAGGAACACGTGGCCGTTGTTCTCGTTGTGCCCCAGCTCGAAGGTCACCGCCGCCTGGAGACGCTGGCCGCTGTCCGGCTCAAAGCCCATGCTCATGGCGATCTCGTCCGCCACGGAGAAGGGCACGCCGCAGTCGTCGGCGGAGAGGAGATAGGGGTCCGCCCGGAGCTTCTCCAGCGCCGCGTCCCCGTACTGCCGCCGCAGGCGCATGGCCAGCACCGGGGACAGCTCATACCGGGCCAGAAAGGCCATCAGCCGCCGGAGGCCCATATGCCGGCGGAAGCCCTCGGCGATCTCCTGGGCCCGCCGGGCGGTGACGCCCTTGAGGGTGGTCAGCCGCTCCGGGGCGGTCTCCAGAATGTCGAAGGTCTCCAAACCGAAGCGGTCCACCATGTTTCGTGCCGTGGCGGGGCCCACGCCCTTCAGCACGCCGGAGGAGAGGTAGGAGACGATCTCCTCCTCGTCCTCCGGCAGGCTCCGCTCCACCTCCGCCGCCCGGAGCTGCTCCCCGTGCTGGGGGTGCCGTTCCCACACGCCGGTGACGGTCAGGCGCTCGCCGGGGGCGGCGCAGGGGATGCAGCCCACAACGGTGACGGCCTCCCCCTCCTCGGTAAGGAGGCGGAGGACCGTGTAGCCGTTCTCGGCGTTCTGAAAGATGATGCTATGTATGGTGCCGTCCCGGCAGATGAGCTCTTCCATTTGGGATGTCCTCTCCTTTTCGCGTTTCGCGCGGGGTCAGATTTCGGCGGAAAGTTCCCCGGCGGGAACCAGGGCGGCGTTTTTCTCCCGGTCCGCCAGATACCGGGCCAACGCCTGGGCGTCGGGGGTCAGTCCGCAGTCCGCCAGAAGGATTCTGGCCCCGGGGAGACTCCCCTGGACCCGGCGGAGCTCCCGGACATCCGCCTCCATGGCCAGGGCTTCTCCCTTCAGGGGCAGCACCAGCAGGAGGCCCGGAATGGCCGGGCGGCCGCCGATCCGGAGCGCGGCTCCGGCCAGGGCCCAGACAATCGTCGTCAGGCCGACGGCGGACAGAAAGGCCAGGACGCCGTCTTGCAGTAACAGCATTTGAATCACCTCGGTTCAGTCTATGCGGAACCGGGGGATTCGGTTAGCCATCCGGCGGCCCTTGACAAAACGGCTTCCTTTGGTATAATGAACATAGAAGGGCGCTGTTACCGACGGTCAGCCCTTACGAATCAAATAGCGAACTATGTTGACCGCTTGGGGCCTAGCCGAGCGGTCAACACGCTTTTATGGTAAGTAAGTGCATCGCCAGCGCCGCGAATACCAAGTACCGCAGCAAGACGAGAACTTGCCTTTTCCACATCAGCTTCACCTCCCTTCGATACAATCTCCGGGAAATGAACCACCTCCTTCCTCAGGAGATGGGCTGACCGCCTCTATGTAACAGCGTCCTTCTGGAACTCATCCTACCAGAAGCGGCGCTTTTTGTCAATTATGGCGGGACTTGTGGGCTGGTACTCGCCCTTGCGGGCGGGGGGATTTCAGCCATGAAGATGGCTGGTCCATTTGCACCCCCCATGTCGTCGGAAGAAACTCCGCCCACTCCGTCCCCGCCTGACGGCGAGGACTGCGTTCTGCTCCGTTCCTTCCTCCTCTCCCCACGCGGCAGGCCGCGCGGGGGCCCCGGTTTTTCTTGCCAGAAGAAAAAGAGACTGCGCCCGCAGGCGCGTGTCGGAGGCCAACCGCCGCGAAGCGGCGGCTCTTAGGCCGGAGACAAACGGGCCGTGCACGGTCCAAAAGAGAAAAGGAAGTAATTGACCCTTCGGGCCCTTTTCTTTTTTCCTTACCGCTCCTCGGACCGCCCCACCAGGTAGTCGATACTTACCCCAAAATGATCTGCCAGCTTCCAGGCAATTTCCAGACCGGGCAGGCTTGCGCCCCGTTCGTACTTCTGATATTGCTGCTCTAAGATGCCAACGTCAGAAGCAACCTGCACTTGCGTCTCGCATTCTTCTCTCCGCAGCTCCCGCAATCTTTCACGTACTAATATTTCCATAGTCACCTCTTGACACAACTTGTAAGTTGTGTTACTCTATAAGCATACCACAACCAATTCGTTTTATAAAGAATGGAGAAATCTCATGTCTGACTTTATGAAATGGCTTTATAGCAACTACATCAAACCCCACTTAGATACAATTCCAAAAGGAAACTATGAACCGGACTTTTACCTTTTGGAAGACGATGTTTCCCCCGAGACCTGCGGCAGTTTCAGCAAAACCCAGGAGTTCACCGCCACACACGCCTTCCTCCTGGGCCTCCGCACCGGACAAGGCCTGTCCGATTCCCTCCGGACCGTGGGAAGGACAGACATAACTCCCACAAAGGGGACACCGCGCCTCTAAGCGGCAAGCCGCCAAGAGCCGCGCAGAGGTCCGCCCCTACAGTTCATTTACCGGAGCATCAGCGGCAGCGGAAAGAGAAGAGAGTCGATTCGTCCACCACCCAAACCCCCGCCCGCACCACGCCGCGGGCAGAAGTCTTGCGTAATAAACCGTCCCTACCTTGCCGCGCCCCCCGTTTTCTCTCTTCCACCGTGCACGGCGCATTCTCTCTTTTCGCAAAAGAGAGAATGGGGGGTGCAAATGGACCAGCTAGGCCTTGTTTGAAAATTGGCGGAATGCCCAACGGCGAGAGATTTTTTCGCCAATCAAGGCAAATTTTCGCAGGCGGGCTGACGCCCGGCAAGGAAATTTAACGCAGAGTGGCGGAAAACGATCCGCCGTTTGGGTGTTTCGACGTTTTTCAAACAAGGCCTAGCCTCTAGCTGCAATCCCCTCCCCGCCCGCAAGGGCGCCCCGAAAGCCCCAGCTCCGCCAGGATATCCTCCTCCCTCCCCCGCATCTGGGCCTTCATCGGCCCCTCGTCCACGTGGTCATACCCCAGCAGGTGGAGCACCGAATGCACCGTCAGATACGCCAGCTCCCGCCGGTTGGAGTGGCCGTACTCCTTGGCCTGGGCCTTTACATGCTCCATGGAGATCATCATGTCCCCCAGGGGCACCAGCCCCGTCCCCGGGTCCGCGTCCTCCGGCCCCGGCAGTTCCCCCGGCCGGAGGTCGAAGGCCGGAAAGCTCAGCACGTCTGTGGCCTTGTCCACCTGCCGGACCTCCCGGTTCATGGCGTGAATTTCCTCGTCGCTGGTGAGCAGCACATCCACCTCGCAGGGAAAATCCACCCCCTCCGCCGCCAGGGCCGTGCGGATGACCTTGCGAAGGAAGGCGATCTGGCTCTCGTTCACCCCGGGGACACCGGCGGTGACGGGGATATAATGGCGCTTCATTTCCGCTTCCCCCTGTCCTTCCGCTCGCCCCGCTTTTCGTAGTTCTCATAGGCCTGGACAATTCTCTGGACCATGACGTGGCGCACCACGTCGGCGTTGGTCAGCTCGCAGATGCCGATGCCCTCCACGCCCCGGAGCACCCGCATGGCCTCTTTCAGGCCGGAGCTCTTCCCGTCGGGGAGGTCGATCTGCGTCGCGTCGCCGGTGATGACGATCTTGGAGCCGAAGCCCAGGCGGGTCAGGAACATTTTCATCTGCTCCCGGCTGGTGTTCTGGGCCTCGTCCAGGATAATGAAGCTGTCGTCCAGGGTCCGCCCCCGCATGTAGGCCAGGGGGGCCACCTCGATGCTGCCCCGCTCCAGATATTTTTGATAGGTCTCCGCCCCCAGCATGTCAAAGAGGGCGTCGTACAGCGGCCGGAGGTAGGGGTCCACCTTGCTCTGGAGATCCCCGGGCAGGAAGCCCAGCCGCTCCCCCGCCTCCACGGCGGGACGGGTGAGGATGATGCGGTTCACCTGCTTGTCCCGAAAAGCCATAACGGCGGCGGCCACGGCGAGATAGGTCTTTCCCGTGCCCGCCGGGCCCACGCCGATGGTCACCGTGTTTTTCAGCACGGAGGCAATGTAGTCCTTCTGGCCGATGGTCTTGGGCTTGATGGGCCGGCCCTTGGCGGAGATGCAGAGCACGTCGCCGGTAAGCTCGGCGATTTTCTCCTCTTTCCCCGCCCGGACCATGCTGATCACATACCGCACGTTCTGCTCCCCGATGGCCTCCCCCCGGCTGGAGAGGGTCAGGAGGGCCTGGACGGCCTTGCAGGCTAGGGCCACGTCCTCCGCCCCGCCCTCCACCCGGAGCTCGCTGTCCCGGTTCACAACGGTGACGGAGAACTCCTGCTCCAACAGCCGGATGTTCTCGTCAAAGGACCCGAAAATGTTGATGGCTGTCTCCAGCCGCTCGATGCCGATTCTCTGTTCCAACGTCTTCACTCCTGTATCTGCCCGGGCCTCAGCCCGTTTCTTCTTCCGTATAGAGGGGGGCTGTCTTCCCAATCTCCTCCAGGCACTCCGCCGACAGCGTGACCACCAGCGTATCCCCCTTTTGGCGGGAGGAGCAGAGGGTGGATTTCACCTCGCCATAGGGCTCCACCATCTTCTCCAGCTGGGCGGTCAGGATGGCCCCGGCGTCCTTCTCCGCCTGGGCGGCGGTTCGGGTCGTGGGGACCGTCTCGTAAAAGCGCCATTTTTCCGTCACCACCGTCACCGGCAGAGGGACTCCCAGAAGGGAGAAGGGACGCCTGTTGGTTATTTTATCATATTCCGCCCCTTCAATGCTACTGTTTGAGAAGAATTTTATCCGCCGGGTCCCAAAAATCAGGGAGACCCCGGTTTTTTCTTTTCCGGTATACTGTTTTTCCAGCACCGTAAGGGGCATGGAAGCGGAAAGATGATACCAGGTCCGGGCCTCCACCTTCCCCATACCCGCCAGGACCCGGGCCCCCACGGTATCCGTGTCCTCCACGCCGGAGATTAAAATCTGCCCCTCCGTCACGGCGCTGCCGGGTATCACACAGGCCACGCCGCCGATGGTCTGGACCCGCTTCACCAGTCCCGCCCGCCGGGCCACCAGATTGCAGGGCTCCCGCCGGTCGATCATCACCGGGGCCGGGGTCCGCTCCCGGACCTGGATCTCCGCCCGGCAGCCGGAGACGTTGACGGCGACCCAGATCAGCTCCGGCACGTCCAGCAGCATGTGGTTACGGATATCCTCCCCGTCCAGGGAGAGGCCGAAGGTCCCCAGGGTCACGCCGTTTTTCTCCAAAGCCCGGAGAATCCGCTCTGTGGGTACGGTCTCGTTGCCCTCCACCTGGAAGTCCCAGATGAAGAAGGACCCCAGAAACAGCGTCAGGGCACAGCCCAGCAGCCCGATCAGCAACGCCTGGCGGTGGCGGAAGCGAAGGAGAAAGTAAGGCGCCCCCTCCAGCCCCACCAGGGAAAAGGTACAGTCCAGCTTTTTCCCCACCTCCCGCAGCCGCTTCCAGTCCCGCCGGGACAGGCGGCAGGTAAACGCCGTGGGAGACTCCCACTCCAAGTCCCAGAACGCCAGGTCTTGGGCGCCGCAGAGGTTCAGCACCCGCTCTGGAAAGGCACACTCCGCCCGGACGCGGACCTGTCCCCGGAGGCGGTTTACCAGGCCCGTCAGCATGACCCCACCCACTCAATGGAGGCGATCTTCCCGCCGATGCGCAGTTCTCCCGCCGTCATGGCCATGAGGGTCAGCCGCTCCCCCCGGACCCGGAGCACTCCGGAGGAGGTATTGGCGTCGATCTGCTCCTCTGTGTAGGCCAGGAGGCCGGTGTGGTGCTCCAGATATAATTGGCGGCTCCCCACCATCTCCAGCCGGGGCAGTCCCGCCACGATGTCCGCCGGAAGGTCGAACAGCTCCGCCGCCGCCGCCAGCACGCCGCCCTCCCGGTCCCGTCGATTCCGTTCCATACGTCTCACCTCGTCAAAGCCTATGCGGCGGGGCGGTCCGGCATGATTGTCTCCTTCGCCGCATAGGATTCTCTCTGAGGTGAGGCGTATGAAACCCCGATGGCGGACCGGCGCTTGTCTGCTGCTCTGCGGCCTTTTGATCTGGTTCCTGGCGGACGCGGGGACGGTCCGGGCCGCGGCGGCGGCGGGACTGACTCTCTGCGGCAGGTCGGTGATTCCCGCCCTGTTTCCCTTTATGGCGGCGTCCACCATGCTGGTGTCCATGGGCTTCGGCGAGTGGGCCTCCCCCCGGCTGGCGGGGCTGATGAGCCTCTACCGTCTCCCCGGCCCCGCCGGGTCCGCTCTGCTGCTGGGGCTGGTGGGGGGCTATCCCATCGGGGCCCGGACGGCGGCGGAGCTCCACAAAAAGGGCCTCCTCACGGCGGAGGAGGCAGAGCGGCTCCTGGGCTTCTGCAACAACTCCAATCCGGTGTTCCTCATCAGCGTCCTGGGAGGCGGGGTCTTCGGCAGTCCCCGCATCGGGGTATACCTGTGGCTCATTCACATTCTGTCGGCGCTGCTGGCGGGCTTTTTCTTCCGGGGAAGCGGGAAACCCTCCAGGCGGCAACCGCTGCCAAGGCTTGTCCCTTGTCAGGCAGTCTCCCTGCCCTCCGCCTTTGTGGGGGGAGTCCGGAGCGCCTGCGGCAGCATGGCGGCGGTCTGCGGCTTTGTCGTCTTCTTCTACGTGCTGGCCAGTCCCCTGGCCAGGCTGGGTGGGACCCTGGGAGCCGGGCTGGTGGGGTTTCTGGAGCTGTTCTCCCTGACCCCGCTGCTGGCGGCGGATCGGGGAGGCTTCATCCTGGCCTCAGTCTGCGCGGGCTGGGGCGGGGTGTCCATCCTGTGCCAGACGGCGGCGGTGCTGGAGGACAGCGGGCTGCGGCTGCGGAACTGCGCCGCGGGGAAGGCGGTTCAAGGCCTGCTGGCGGGAGGGCTGGCGGCGGCGGCAAGCGCCTTTTTATTCTGACGAAACAAAGTGGGACCCCTTTCTGGGGTTCCCGCGTGCATCTTTTCCGTCCCACCGGTTTCGTGCTTTATGACAAGCGGAGCGGTCCCGGCAGCACCGGGACCGCTCCGTTTCGTATTCTTTCGACAGAATGTTACAATTCGTACTTACCGCTGTCCCTTGTCGTAGGGTATGCCCTCCGCCTTGGGCGCCCGGGACTTCTTGGACGTGAAGGCCAGCACCACCAGGGAGATGATGTAGGGCAGCATGTTGTACATGGCCGCCGGGAGATTCATGGCCTTCAGGAAATCAAAGCCGGAGTACACATTGCCCAGGGCCCGGCAGAAACCGAACAGCAGCGCCGCCAGAGCGATGCGGGTGGGCTTCCACTGTCCGAAGATCATGACGGCCAGGGCCAGGAAGCCGAAGCCCGCCACGCCGTTTTCAAACTTCCACTCGCTGACGCCGGCGGTGATGTACACGATGCCGCCCAGGCCGCCCAGCATGCCGGAAATCAGCACGCCGGCGTAGCGCATTTTGTAGACGTTGATGCCCACGCTGTCCGCCGCCTGAGGATGCTCGCCGCAGGCCATGAGCCGAAGGCCGAAGCGGGTTTTGTACAGGGAGACGTAGGACCCCACCAGCGCCAGGGCCGCCAGCAGCATAAACCAGTTGAACTCAAAGCTGCCCAGGTTCACCAGGAAGGCCTTTTTCGCGTTGATATACTGGATGGTGGAGGAGACGTTGTCCACGTTTTCAGCGGTGTTCATGGCCTTGACAAAGACCGTGGCCGCCGCCGTGCCCAGCAGGTTCATGGCGGTGCCCACCAAGGTCTGGTCCGCCTTGAAGTTGACGGCGGCTACCGCCAGCAGCAGGGAGTAGACCACACCCAGGGCGATGGCGGCCAGAACCACCAGCAGAATCATGGCGAAGGCGGGGGTGCTGTCCGGCAGAAACTTCATCATCAGCGCGCCGCCCAGGGCGCCCATGACCATGATGCCCTCCAGGCCGATGTTGATGACGCCGGAGTGCTCCGAGAAGCAGCCGCCCAGGGCCACCAGCAGCAGCACCGACGCGAAAATCAGGGTGTATTGCAGCAGCAGAATCATTTCC
This sequence comes from uncultured Oscillibacter sp., assembly GCA_910588175.1. GTDB lineage: Bacteria > Bacillota > Clostridia > Oscillospirales > Oscillospiraceae > Oscillibacter. The sequence goes on along the minus strand of CAJUQQ010000002.1, from coordinate 46,494 downwards.
CGTCGCCTCCTTTCCCGGCGGCCGCCATTTTCTTTTCGTCACGGCGGTTCAGCCAGCTGTTCAGCGCCATCTTGAAGAAGAGGACGAAGCCGCAGAGGTAGATGATCAGCGCGGAGATGAAGTCCGAGATCTGGGAGGAGTACATGGTCTTGTCCACATACGCCCCGCCGTTGGTGATGTGCTGAATGAAGTAGGAGGAGAAAATTGCCCCGATGGGGTTCAGCCCGCCCAGGAAGGCGGCGGCGATGCCGTTGAAGCCCATGGCGGGAACGGCGGACTGGGTACACTGCCACTGCTCGAAGCCGGAGAGGAAGAGCATGGCCGCGCCCATGCCGGCAAGACCCCCGGCGATGGCCATGGTGAGAATCAGGTTCTTCCGCTCCCGCATGCCGCAGTATTTGGCGGCAAACTTGTTGCAGCCGGTGGCCTTCAGCTCATAGCCCAGCTTGGTTTTCTCCAGCAGGACCCACACCAAAACCGCCACCAGAACCGCCAGGGGAATGGCCAGGCCCACGTACTGATTCTTGCTGAACAGAGCCCCCAGGCCCAGGGAGGGGAGAATGGCCCCCTCGTTGGTGCTGGCCAGGGTGTAGGTATACGGGCTGGTCTCCTCCTTTACCTGGGTCAGCAGCATGTTCACGGCATAGAGGCTGATCCAGTTCAGCATGATGCAGGAGATGACCTCGTTGACGTTGCAGTAGGCTTTCAGCACGCCGGAGACGGCCCCCAGGGCGGCCCCGGCCAGGACGGCGGCCAGAAGGCAGAGGAACCAGGGCAGCTTCAGCCCCAGGGCGCAGTACAGCGCCGCGCCGGTGCCCACCACGTACTGACCGGCCGCGCCGATGTTGAACAGGCCCACCTTATAGGCGAAGAGCACCGACAGACTGCACATCAGCAGCGGTGCGGTCTTCACCAGGGTGCTGCCGAAATAGCGGAGCTGGGCCGTGGACTTGGAATAGGTCATGAAGTTTTCCACGATGGCCAAAATGGCCCCGTTGGCCCCGGCGGGATTGATGAGAAGCAGGGCGATATAGCCCACCAGCAGGCCCAGCAGGATGCACAGCAGGGACGCCAGCAGGGATTGAACCGCGCCGTTGCGCAGCAGGGAGGTCTTTTCTTTTTTCATGCCTTACGCTCCCTTCTTCTTCGCGCCGGCCATGTAGAGGCCCAGCTCTTCCACCGTGACGGTCTTGGGGTCGAACTCGCCCACGATCTCCCCCTCGTACATGACCAGGATGCGGTCGGAGACGTTCATGACCTCGTCCAGCTCCAGGCTCACCAGCAGCACGCCCTTCCCGGCGTCCCGCTGGGCCACGATCTGCTTGTGTATGTACTCAATGGCGCCCACGTCCAGGCCCCGGGTGGGCTGGACGGCGATGAGCAGCTCCGGGTTCTTGTCGATCTCCCGGGCAATGATGGCCTTCTGCTGGTTGCCGCCGGACATGCTCCGGGCCGCCGTGACGGGGCCCTGGCCGGAGCGGACGTCGTACTGGCCGATGAGGCCCACGGCGTACTCCCGGATGGCCCGCCGTTTCAGGAAGCCCGCGGGGGTGACAAAGTGGCTCTCAAAATAGCGCTGGAGCACCATGTTGTCCTCCAGACTGTAGTCCAGCACCAAGCCGTGCTTGTGCCGGTCCTCGGGGATGTGGCTCATGCCGGAGGTGTTCCGCTTGCGGATGGGGGCCTTGGTAATGTCCCGGCCGTTCAGGGTCAGCGCGCCCTCCTTCAACGGCTCCAGACCGGAGATGCCGTAGACCAGCTCCGTCTGGCCGTTGCCGTCGATGCCCGCGATGCAGACGATCTCGCCCCGGCGGACCTGGAAGGAGACATTTTTCACCGCGTTGTTCCCGTGGCGCTTGGAGGCCACGGTCATTCCCTTCACGTCCAGCACCACCTCGCCGGGCTTGGCGGGGGCCTTCTCCACCACGAAGTTCACGTCCCGGCCCACCATCATCCGGCTCAGCTCCTCCTGGGAGCTGGTGGCGATGTCCACGGTGCCGATGTACTTTCCCTTGCGCAGCACGGAGCAGCGGTTGGCCACCGACATGATCTCCGCCAGCTTGTGGGAGATGAAGAGGATGCTCTTGCCCTCGCCGGCCAGATTCTTCATGATCTGCATCAGCTCGTCGATCTCCTGGGGCGTCAGCACGGCGGTGGGCTCGTCGAAAATCAGGATCTCATTCTCCCGGTACAGCATCTTTAAAATCTCGGTGCGCTGCTGCATGCCCACGGTGATGTCCTCCACCAGGGCGTCCGGGTCCACCCGGAGGCCGTACTTCTCGGACAGGGCCAGGACCTTCTCCCGGGCCTCCGCCTTCTGGAGGAAGCCGTGCCTGCAGGGCTCCACGCCCATAATGATGTTGTCCAGAACCGTGAAGCACTCCACCAGCTTAAAATGCTGGTGGACCATGCCGATCCCCAGGTCGTTGGCATCGTTGGGGTCCTTGATGGACACCACCTGGCCGTCCTTTTTGATGACGCCCTCCTCCGGCTGGTACAGGCCGAAGAGCACGCTCATCAGCGTGGACTTTCCGGCGCCGTTCTCGCCAAGCAGGGCGTGGATCTCGCCCTTTTTCAGCTGTAATGTGATATTGTCGTTGGCCACGATGCCGGGGAACCGCTTGGTGATGTTCAGCATCTCAATGGCGTAACTCTGTTCCAATTTCACGACCTCCTCCTTCTCTGTTTCTCGAAACCGCTCACGAGAAAATAGGTTCCTGTTTATTGTACCATATCCAGGCGGAGAATTCAAAGCATTTTTTGCAAATTTTCACAAAGTTGACCTTTTCTCTCTACAAGCTGCCGGCAAGTAAAAAAGTGAGGACGGGAAAATCCCGTCCTCACAATGCTTGAGGGTGTTTTTACTTGATGTTGCCCAGGTCGTTGACCTGGATGTTGGTGGTTTCGGGCAGGGCGGAGATGTCGTCGGACACGGTGACCTTGCCTTCGAACATGTCCTTCACCAGGGCCTTGTAGTCGTCCTGAGAGAAGCCATCGCCCCACTGGGTGGTGTCCATGGGCAGCAGGACGTAGTTGGCGTTGGGGTCGTCGCCGGAGACCAGGCCCAGGGCCTCGGCCTTGCCGCCGTAGTTGCCGAAGTTGCCCGCGGCCACCTCGTCCAGCATGTGGGTGACGGTGGCGGCCAGGCCCTTCATGGCGGAGGTCAGGGTCACGCCCTCGCCGTAGGCGGCGTCCAGGGTGAAGCTCTGGTCCACGTCCACGCCGATGACCTTGGTGCCGGGAACCTTGGCGGCCGCCTCACCGGCGGAGGTGCAGATGCCGCCGCCGCAGGCGAAGATCGCCTGGACGCCCACGTTCTGATACCAGTTGTCCGCATAGGCGGTGATGTCGGGATCGCCGAAGAACTGGTTGCCGTAGACATACTCCACAACCACGTCGCTCAGGCCCAGCTCACCGGCGGCGGCGTCCACGCCCTGGATGAAGCCGTAGCCGAAGCGCTGCACGGCGGGGACGGCCATGCCGCCCAGGTAGCCCAGGTGGGTGTAGCCCAGCTTCACGGCGGCGACGCCAGCCATGTAGCCGCAGAGCTCTTCCTTATAGACGGCGCAGTAGGTGTTGCTGGGGATGGTGCCCACGTCACCCTCGGCCACGTCCAGGGCGATGAAGCTGATCTCGGGATAGAGGTCCGCGCAGTCCTTGATGGTCTCGGCAAAGGCAAAGCCGGGCATGACGATGACATTGTAATCCTCGTCGGCGGCCTTTTCCACCATGGCCACCCGCTCAGCGGTGGAGTCGCCGGCGGGCTTGTAGTAGGTAAACTCCACGCCGTTGGCCTCGCTCCAGGCCTTGCAGGCCTCGTAGGTGGTCTGGTTAAAGGACTGGTCCGTGATGTCGCCGTAGTCCGTGATCATGGCAACCCGGATGTCCGCTCCGCCCTCAGAGCCGCCGTCATCGGCGGGAGCGGCGGGCTCCTGCTGCTGGCTTTCGCCATCGGCGGGGGCGCTGTCGTCCTTCTTGCCGGAGTCGCCGCCGCAGGCGGCCAGAGACAGGACCATTGCCAGCGTCAGCAGGATCGCAAATAACTTCTTCATTGCTATCAACCTTCCTTCCATATGTTCCTCTGCGAAACAGAGGCGGCCTCAGTGGGCCAAGCCCATTATAACAATTCCTTCCCCGAATTTCAACCGGATTTCCAAATGTTTTCCGTTTCGACAAATTTACGGGGAAGCCCCATCGTTTCCCACAAAGACGGCGGCGTTCTCTCCAAATCGTTTACCGTTTCGCCATCCGGACGGCGGTCTCCAGGGCGATTTCCATCATCTGGGAAAGGGAACTCTGCCGCTCCGCCGGGGGAAGCGCCTCTCCGGTGACCAGGCTGTCCGTGACGGCGCAGATGGTCAGGGCCCGCTTCCCCGCCTCGGCGGCGTTGATGTAGAGCCCCGCCGTCTCCATGTCGATGGCCAGCACCCCCATGTCCGCCCACTCCAGACCGCCGCCCTTTTTATAATAGAACACGTCGGAGCTGAGGAGATTCCCCACCGGGGGCTCCAGCCCCCGGTCCCGGGCCGCCGCCACGGCGGTTTCCAGCAGCGTGAAGTCCGCGATGGGGGCGAACACCCCGGAAAGGCCCAGATGGTGGGCGTAGTTGGAATCCGTACAGGCTCCCTGGGCAATCACCAGGTCCCGGAGCTTCAGCTTCGGCGAGAGGGCCCCGGTGGTGCCTACCCGGATGATGTTGTCCACGTCATAGAAGTGGAAAAGCTCGTGGGAGTAGATGCCCATGCTGGGCATCCCCATGCCGGAGGCCATGGCGGATACGGGGACGCCTTGGTAGGTCCCCGTCCAGCCCTGGATGCCCCGGACGTTGTTCACCAGCCGGGGATTCTCCAGAAAGGTCTCGGCGATGAATTTGGCCCGGAGGGGATCGCCGGGCATGAGGACCGTCCGGGCGAAATCGCCCCGGGCGGCCTCGTTGTGGGGCGTTCCTCCCATGTCAGCCCTCCAGGGCCTTTACCGCCTTGACCACCCGGCTGGTGCCCAGGCGGGAAGCCCCCAGATTCAGGAAGTCCTCCGCGTCCTTCAAGTCGGCGATGCCGCCGGCGGCCTTGATCTTCACATGGGGACCCACGTGCTTGGCAAAGAGGGCCACGTCCTCCCGGGTGGCCCCGCCGCCGCCGAAGCCGGTGGAGGTCTTGATATACTCCGCGCCGGAGGCGGTGACGATTTCGCACATCTTGATTTTCTCCTCGTCGGTGAGGAGGCAGCATTCAATGATCACCTTCAGCAGCTTACCCTTGCAGGCGGCCTTGACGGCCTTGATTTCCGCCAGCAGCTCGTCCCACTTCCGGTCCTTCACCCAGCCGATGTTGATGACCATGTCCACTTCCTCCGCGCCGTTCTCCACGGCGTCTGTGGCCATAAAACATTTGGCCGCGGTGGTGTCATAGCCGTTGGGGAAGCCGATGACCGTGCAGATGGGCAGCCTGCCCGCCGCGTACTCCGCCGCCTGCTTTACATAGGAGGCGGGGATGCAGACGCTAGCGCACTGATACTTCATACCGTCGTCACAGATGGCCTTGATCTCCTCCCAAGTGGCTCCCTGGGCCAGGAGGGTGTGGTCGCACTTTCCAAGGATTTCCTTCAGTTCCATTTCAGCGTTCTCCTTTATCATTTTGGTATCCGGTCTTCGGCGGGGAAAGGTCTACCATTCCAATTATATCAGACTTTTCCTCTCCTGTCCAGTCCGCCGGCCCTTGCAAAACCCGGCCCGGCGTGCTACAATATGACGAATCTGCTAGATGGAGGCTTATCCCATGAAAAAACGATTCTTTGCCCTGCTCTGCGCCTTGACCCTGCTTTTGGGCGCGGTTCCCTCCGCCGCCGCCCTGGAGGGGGAGTCCCAAAAGGCCGCCGGGACCCTGGCGGCCCTGGGGCTGATTGACGGCGTTCCCTCAGGGGCGGACCTGTCCAGCCCCGCCAGCCGTCTCCAGGCTGTGAAGCTGCTGGTGCGGCTCAGCGGAGCGGACGCGGAGGAGCTGGTCTCCGGCCCCCAGGACTACGCCGCGGCCCAGGGCTGGGTCACCGTCACCGGCGGTCAGAAGGACCCCATTCCCACCGGTGAGTTCTGCGCCGCCCTGCTGCGTCTGCTGGGGTATGAGGGCTTCACCGACGCCAACGCCGCCCTCTTTGCCCGGCGGGTGGCCCTGACCTCCCGGGACTATGGGGAAACCCTGACCCTGGGGGACCTGTACCAGCTGGTCCGGGACGCCCTGCCCTTCCCGGGGGAGGACGGACCGTCCGCCGCCGAGCGTCTGGTGGAAAAGGGAGTCTGGACCCAGGAGCAGGTCCAAGACCTGTTCCCGGAGGAGCTCACCGCCCGGCAGCTGGCCGACCGGCACATGGCCGCCGCCTTCCGGCTGGACGTGTACTACACGGATAAGGCCTACCGGGCCCAGCGGCGGAGCAATGGCGGAAGCGGCTTTTTCGTCACCCCCGACGGGCTGGCCGTCACCAACTACCACACCATAGAGGACGCCGTTCAGGCTACCGTCACCCTCATTACCGGCGAGACCTTCCCGGTGGAAAAGGTCCTCTTCTACGACGCGGGCGCGGACCTGGCCCTGCTGCGGATCTCCCGGACCTCTCTGGAGAAAACTGAGGCCCCCTTCTTCTCCTGCCTGGAGATTGCGGAGGAGCCCGCCCTCCGCCGGGGAGACCCGGTTTACGCCCTGGGCGCGCCCCTGGGCCTCACCCTGGCCATCAGCGACGGCGTGGTCAGCTCCACGGACCATGAGGTGCAGAAGTTCGGCTTCCCCTGCATTGTCAACACCGCCGACATCTCCCACGGAAGCAGCGGCGGCGCCCTGCTGAACGCCCTGGGCCATGTGGTGGGGGTCACCTCCGGCGCCTATGAGGCGGGCAACAACCTGTACATCTCCGTTCCCCTCACCCCGGTGCTGGCGGCGGACTGGACCGTGGAAGGCCTGACCCTGCGGGAGGTTGTGGAGGAAGTGCGGAACGCGGAGTAACCGGCTTCCCCGGGAGCCCGAGAATTCCTTCAGAATTTTCGCAAATAACACTTGAAAATTCGGGAAACTTGTGGTAACATTAAAAGCTGTCAAATATGTTTCACGCACCGCGTGAGTTCATTTGGAGGTAGGACATCTTGAAACTCGCTATCACTGTTTTGCAGCTCCTCTGCGGGCTGGGCATCATCCTGATCGTGCTGTTCCAGTCCGGCAAGAGCGCCGGCCTCTCCGGCGCCATCGGCGGCGTGGCCGACTCCTTCCTGGCCAAGAACAAGGCCAAGACTATGGACGCCAAGCTGGCCCGGGCCACCAAATGGATTGGGGCTCTGTTCCTGATTCTGACCATGGTGCTGCTGATTCTCGGCTGAACAAAGCAAAAACGCCTCTCGGCATGGTCCGAGGGGCGTTTTCGTTTCTTCAAAATTCTTCAAACAAATGTTTGCTTTTTCCTTCGGACTGTGCTATACTGGGGAAAATCCTTATTACCATCCGCGGTCCGGAGGAGGTTTCTGTTATGGCAAAGCTCACGCACATGCAGCAGAAGGTCTATGACTACATTGTCTCCTGCATCCAGACCCAGGGATACCCGCCCTCCGTGCGGGAGATCGGCGACGCGGTGGGCCTGAAATCCCCCTCCACCGTTCACTTTCACCTCAAGCATCTGGAGGAAGCCGGCGTCATCGCCAAGGGAGCCGGGAAGGGCCGGGCCATTGCCCTGACCGAGACCCCTGTGCCAAAGGGCCAGGTGCCCATTCTGGGCCATGTGGCCGCCGGAAGCCCCATCCTGGCGGAGGAGTGTATTGAGGACTATCTGCCCTTCGACGCCGGAGGCCGGGAGGGCGAGTATTTTGCCCTTCGGGTCCGGGGAGAATCCATGCTGAACGCCGGCATCCTTCCCGGCGATCTGGTGGTGGTCCACAGCCAGCCTGCCGCCCGGCACGGCGAGATCGTGGTAGCCATGATTGAGGACGAAGCCACGGTCAAACGCCTCTCCCTTCGGGGGGGGCAAACCTGGCTGCTGCCGGAGAATGACGACTACTCCCCCATCGACGGTACCTATGCCCAGATTCTTGGAAAGGTTGCCGCCGTTGTCCGTCATTACTGATCCCTCACAGAAAAAACCGGAGCCTTTCAGGCTCCGGTTTTTCTTCACTCAGGCGTAGGTGTCGATATAGTCACCCAGGCTGGGCGCGGGAGGCAGCATGGCCAGCTCTCCCATGGCCTGCTGCTCCATGTCCGTCATGGTCCGCTTTTGCAGGCTGAGGGCGTACTGCATCTCCAGCCGCGCGGAGCTCATGTCCATGGCGGCCATTGCGATATCATCCATCCTTCGATTCTCCTTTCTGGAAAGGTTGTGTTTTCGGCATTCCGCCCAGCAGTCCCAGCAGCTCCGCAGGAGCAGCCTCTTCCACGGCGGAATCCTGATTAGCTAATTTGGCGTCCAGAAGCTCGCTGCGGAGTATGGAAATCTCCGACGGAGCGGAAATGGCCAGACGGACCCGGCCCCCCTCGATGGACACCACCGTAACCCGGACATCCTCCCCGATCATCAGGGACTCGCCGGTCTTGCGCTGTAAAATCAGCACGGCGCCTCCCCCTCCCCGCGGCTAAACTCCGCCAGGGGGTGCCGCATCTCATACCGCTCCATAATGACCTGCCGGGCCTCCCGGGTTTCCGGGTGGATGACCAAGGGACACTTGAGGTTCACCGTACTGGCGGAAACCGGGTTCTTCACCGCGCACAGCACATAGAAGCCCAGGTCTCCCACCTCCGTCACGCCAAACTGCTTCAGCTCCGCCCGTTCCAGCTCCGGCGCGTAGTCCGGCTTGAGGGTGAAGGGATCCAGCACCACAAAGGCCAGAGCGGGAGTCCGCACGCTTTGGAGGCAGAGCATTCCGCCGCCGCTGCCGTCGAAGGGCAGGAGGAGAAAGGCCTGCTCCTCCTCAAAGCCGATGATTCCGGCCGGGAAGCGGACCACGTCCTTCTCCTCGTATTCGATTTCCCCGAAATACTTGGTCTGGAGCTTCAATATCTCCGTCATGCCTTCACATCCATCGGCTCATAGTTCGGATCGGCGGAGGGCGGCACGTAGAGAGGACCGCCGATATACTTGACGATGACCTCCGCCCGCTGCTTCACGGAAATTTCAATGTCGCCGGGAATGAACTCAAACTCGGTCTGATTGATTCTCCAGTCGAAGTTCAGCTTATCCATCTCATAGCGGATGTTCATCTCACCGGGGTTCCAGTCGATCTCCGGCCCCTCCGTGGGGATGAAGGCCATAGCGGGCTGGCTGTACATCTCCTCGCTGATAGCGGTTTTGGAAATCTGAGCCTGCACATCCTCCCCGAACTTGGCTTTCAGGTAGAGCTCACCCTCCTGGGCCAAGGACGCGGTGGCGCTGTAGGCCGCCTGCCGTCCCTTCTGGGCGCTTTGCTCAATGCTGCGGGGCGCGGAGGGAACGATGGACTGGCGCATCTCAAAGGTATCCATGTTGAGCTGAATGGGCCGGCTTTTAATGCTCAGTCCCTTCTTGTCCCGGGAGATCTCCAATTCCGCCGTACCCCGGGTGTACTGCAGCTGCGCCCGAGAGGTCCGCATTTCAATTTCAATGGGTACACTGGTAATTTCAAGCAGCTGTCTCATAGGTCATGGCGCACTCCTTCCTCTGAAAAAATTATATTCGCTTCCTTAGAAATTCATATAATCCATCAAGCTCTGGGACAGGATGCTGTTGCCCACTTTCAGGGCGGCGTCATAGCAGTACCGGGCAAACATAAAGTCGGAGATCGCCGCCGCGGGGTCCGCGTCCTCCAGCTCCATATACTGCTGCTTCAGGGAGTCCTTTGTGGTGGTAAGCAGTTCGCTGTTGTCCCGGAGGAAGCTGCTCTGGGTGTCCATCTCCGTCCAGCGCTCCCGGAAGTCGCTGTTGGTGCTCTCCAGCTCCTGGCTCAGGGCCCGGAAGCGGAGCTCATCCTCTTTGCTGTGCCAGTCACCGGTCTTTTCATCGCAGCGCTGGAGAATCTGCCCCAGCTCGTTGACGATGGAGATGACATTATTGGGTACCTGGTCCACCACGCCGGCGGTGGTTCCGTCGTCTTCCTCAACCTTTACGCCGTCCTTGGTGCCGTAGCCGCCCAGGTAGTAAATCCCCTGGAGGGAGCTGTCAAACACGGTGGAGGACACCGCTTCGCCGTTCGCCTCCTTGTGGCCCAGGCCCACGTCAATGTCCTTCCGCTCCCCATTCAGGAAATACTCCATCTTCTCCACGTCCGCCGGATTGTTGGAGTCCACCGGCACGCCCCGGTAGTAGAGGCCCTGAGAGGCCAGCTCCGGGTCGTTGGTGGTGCCGCCGTCCGGCGTCAGGTACTTGGGGAAATTGCCGCCCTCGACATACTCGGGGTTCACCTGGGGGCCCCAGGTGAAGGGGGCGTTCAGGGTGTCCGCGCCGGCAAAGACATAGTTTTCGCCGTAGCGGCCGTTCATAATCTGGGCAATGTCCTTTGCCTTGGCGCACAAGGACTGGCCCAGGGCGAGACGGCCCGGTCCGGTGGAGTCGGTGGCGCTGCGGATGATGCTGGCGATGGACGCGTCGTCCGCCCGGGAATAGAGGTCTGTGGAGATATTGTCCAGAGCCGACCAGGCCACGTCGTACTTGTGGCGCAGGGACTCGTTGACGCTGTACTGGCTCTCGGCCCGCAGATAAGACCGGCGAATCTGGAAGCAGCGGGTGGCCAGGGCGGGATCCTCGGCGTAAGAGCTGAACAGCCGCCGGCTGGTGACGACGTTCATGGCCTTGCCCATGGTGTAGTTGGACTGATTCAGATTATAGCGGTAGTTTTTCAGCGTGCCTACGGTGGTCATTCTTGGAATCATTGCGCATCTTCCCCCTTCTTATCAGGTCGTCATGCCGGTGTTGTTGATGAGTTTATCCAGCACGCTGTCGATGGTGGTCATCAGACGGCAGGCGGCGTTATAGGATTTGGCGTACATCATCAGGTTCATCGCCTCGTCGTTGAAGTCCACGGAGGAGACGGCGTCCCGCTGGGTGTCGATGTTCAGGGCCGTCTCGTAGGAGGTCTTCAGCGAAGTCTCGGTGCCCTTCTGGTCGTGACCCAGGACGTCGCCAATGTTGTTCCACATCTCGAAGAAGGTACCCTCGAACATGGGCTTGGGACTGGAGTTGCCGTGGCCGTCCAAAGAGGTGGGAATATACTGGAACTTCTGGAAGTCCAGCAAATATTCCATGTGGTTCAGGTTGTCGCTCTGACCGGAGGCGGGCTCCAGCAAGCCGGGGGGGCAGGTGAAGCTGCGGACCAGCAGGTGGGTCTTATTCCAGGTGTTGGAGATGGAAATATTGGCGGCGGTAATGCCCGTGGGATCATCGTTTCCCGGGTTGCTGCTGAACAGAACGCCGCCCCGGAAGAAGCCGATGGCAACATCGTTTCCGTCCGCGTCCTTGCCGCCGCCCCGGCTCAAGTAGTCCTCAATGGAGTCAATGGTGGCGTCGTTGGCCTGCATGGCGGCCTGCGCTTCCGGGGCCAGATCCTCCCACTTGGTGTCCTTGGTCAGCGTAAGCGTCTGCTGCACGCCGGCGCTGTCCGTGTAGATTACCTGCACCGGGACGCCGATCTCCTTGCCCTCACCGTCGAGGCCCTTGGTGATATAGTTTCCTTTGTCGTCCATGAGGTAGCCCTGGTTCGCCTCGTTGAGCGCCTGCGCGAACTGGTTGGCCAGCAGGTCCAGGGTCCTCTGGTAATAGGGGATGCCCCGTTTGCCGCCGGCACCCTCGTCCACCTTGGCGATCACGTCCAGGTCCGTGAACTCGCCCGCCTCGGTGAGCAGCTCCCGGTGGGCCTGAATCTTGCCGTTGAGGTCGTTGTCATCCAGAGCTGTGGGCTTGGTAATCAGGTGCTCGAAAACCTGCTTGGTGTAGGTGTAGTCCGTGGCCGCCGGAGGATTCGCCGTAACGCCGGGCTTCAGCTTCCGGGTGTAGATCGTAACGGTCTTGTCGCCAAGCGCCGGCTGGTCGGCCGCTTCCGTAATGGCGTAGCCGGTCTTGGGGTCGAAGGTCAGTCCGGCCGGGAGGTCCGCCAGCTCAACCGACTCCTCCGCGTAGGCCTTGGCCGCCACATGGAGTTCCCCGACCTTGTTTTTCAGCTCGGAGATCATGACGTTGAAATTGGGGTTATCCTTGTCCGACAGGATTTCCGCCTCTCGGATATCGTCGGTGGCGGTGCCGTCGGGAGTCAGGTATTTCCCGAGGTATAACGGATTGGGATTACCCGCGAAAGCCGGGTCATCCGTGGGTACCGGATTGGCGGGGTCCGTATCGTCCAGGTACGGAAGAACCGGGTTCAGCTTCGGCGTATCGAAGGAGAGCTGGGCGGCGTAGATGCCGTCCACCAGCACCGACTCGTCGGTGGTGACCTTGACATCGGGGTTGGCGTCGTCCAGGGAGATGGTCAGCTTCTCCACCGTCAGTCCGCCGGAAATGATCTCCTCGCTGTAGGTCACGTTGATGTCGATCAGCCCGGAGAGCTCGTCGATCTGGCGGTTCCGCTCGTCCCGGAGCTCCAGGGCGGGGTCGCCGTGAATCTCGCACTTGCGGATTTGCTCGTTCAGGTCGCGGATGGAGTTCAGATACCCGTTGATGTCGGCAATATCGTCGTCCATTTTTTTCACGGTGTCCTGCCGCACCTCTTCCAGTTTGGCGGCATAGGTGTTGAAGGTGCTGATCAGGTTCGCGGCCATCTGGCGGACGGAGTTGTCGTACTCCTGGTGTCCGGTCTCGCTGACCAGATCCCGCATGGCGGAGGCGATCTTGTTGAAGTACAGGCCCAGGATGCCGAAGCCGTCCTCGCCTTTGCTCACGTCGCCCTTGCCCACCTCGTCCAGGATGGTGGCGATTTCATCCAGACCCTCCAGCATGCTGTCCATATAGCCCACCTTGGCGTTCTCCGTCCGGTACCGGATATCCAGATAGGGGCTGCGGATCTGGGAGAGGCTCTTGACCAGCGCGCCCTGGCCGGTGCGGATGTCGCCCTCGGCGTAATAGCGGTCGCTTCCGGCGGCGTAGAGGCTGACCTGGTTCAACCGCTGGCGGGTATAGCCGGGGGTGTTGATGTTGGAAATGTTATTGCCCGTCACGCTCAGGCCGGTCTGGGCGGCGTAAATCGCCAGACGGGCCTGGGTGAAGGACCCAAAGGTACCAATGCCCATATTAAAAAACTCCTTTTAAGTCTCACGCGTGTCAGGCGCGGAAATCCGTCTTCATGGCCGGGGGCGTCTCGCTCTCCGGCTGTTTGTCATAGCCGGGGCCGGTCTGGGCGGCGGGGGGAGGCGTGCCTCCCAGCTGCTTGATAATGCCGTCCACCTCCCGCAATCCCTGCTCCAGCAGGTTCCGGGCCCGGCCGGACGTTTTCTGATAAGCCTGATAACGGCTCTTCAGCTCCTCCACCGCCTGCCGGGCCTCCTCCCGCATGGCTGGGGGAAAATGCTCCGGGGCCCTGGACAGCGGAACACCCGCCAGTCCCAGCTGGGCAAGCAGCTTATTCCGGGTCATCTCCAGGCCCCGGAAATTCAAAGCCTGGGCCTGTTCTTGATTCAAAAGCTCGTTGAGGACCATCAGGTCGCCCGCCTGGGCGGCGGCCTGCTTTTTTTCATTCAGGGCGGTGAGGCTCTCCAGCCCCCGGCTCATTGAGCGCAGGAAGCCCAAGTAGGAACGGTACAGCTCATCCATCCCTTATTCCTCCACCAGAAGCATCATCCGCCCGGCAATGGCCATGGGGTCCGGCCGGTACTCCCCGGCGGACACCTGCCGGTGCAGCTCTTGAATATCGCCGGTGGTATTGGCGGTCCGTACCTCCCGGGAGAGGCGGCTGACCATCTCCATCTGGAAGTTCTTCCGGCCCGCGGGAGCGGAGAACTCCGCAGAGTCATAATTGTGCCCGGAGGCGGACGGGGCCGGCGTTCCCCGCTTCTGCGCGGGATAATAGGCTTTCGTCCGGCCAATGGTCGTGATGGGGCCGGAACCGGTAGAAGTCAGCATCATAACTCACATCCTTTGCTCATGACAACAGTTCATTTCACTACATTATTCATATCGGCTAAACCTGGGGAAAGTTAAGGATATGAGGGAGAATTTTCTTGATGCCTGGGGAAACGGCCCGCCGGACGCCTCCGGCGGGCCAAAAACAGGCCCCGCCTCCTTCCGGAGGCGGGACCTGAAGCGTTCCTCAATGCAGGGTTTTCAAATGCCGGAGCAGGACGTTTGCCACGTTGTCGCAGGAGGCCTGGATGCAGACCGCTCCGATGTCGTTGGCCACCATGGGCATGCCGTACACCACGCTGGATTCCTTGTCCTGGCCGATGGTATACGCGCCCTTTTTCCGCATTTCCAGCAGCCCGGCGGCGCCGTCCTGGCCCATGCCGGTCATGATGATGCCCACCATCTTGCACCGGACCACCTCCGCCATGGAGTGAAACATGGCGTCTACAGAGGGGCGGTGCCCGCTGACCTTCTCTCCCTGCGTGCAGGAGACGGTGTACTTCTCGCCGATGCGGACCACCCGGCACTGCAAATCCGCCGGGGCCACCAGCGCCAGGCCCCGGTGGAGCTCGTCGCCGTTCCGGGCCTCCCGGACCTCCATCTTGCAGATGCGGTTCAGCCGCTCGGCATACATCTGGGTAAAGCCCTTGGGCATGTGCTGGACAATGACCATGGGCGGAATATCCGCCGGAAGGCGGCGCATGACCTCCAGGGTCGCCTCCGTGCCGCCGGTGGAGGCTCCCAGCCCCACCAGCACCCGGTCCAGCGCCAGGCCGCCCCCCAGATTCGGGGTGGCGATGGCCACGGACTCGCTCCGCAGGGGCGCGGAGGGCCGGACCCGGGCCATGGAGGCCACCAGAATTTTCTGCGTAAGGTTGGTGATAAAGCCCTCTTTGCTCTCCTGCACATCCGGCTTGCGGACGAAGTCCACCGCGCCGGCGTTCAGCGCGTCAAAGACCTTCAGGTTCAAGGAGGACACCAGAATCACCGGCACGGGATGGGCGGGCAGATATTCCTTCAAAAAATCAATGCCGCTTTGCCCCGGCATCTCCACGTCCATGGTGACCACGTCCGGTTTCAGGCGGGGTAGCTTCTGTTTCGCGTCCAGCGTATTGATGGCGTACCCGGCCACCTCAATCCTGGGATGGGCCGAGAGGCCCTGGATGATCAGGTTCCGGGCCAGGGCGGAATCGTCCACCACCATTACGCGGATTTTCTTCCCCAGTTCCATTGTGAGGGAACCACCTCCTTTTTATTTTTGGAAGGTCGCCGTAGCCAAACGGCGATAGGGCGCGTTCTGGCTCAAGTTCTCCGAGGCGCTGATCAGCAGATAGCCGCCGGGAACCGTGGCGTCATAAAACCGGCGGACCAAGGCGTCCTTGGTGGGCTGGTCAAAGTAAATCATCACATTCCGGCAGAAGATCACGTCGAACTTGCGGCGGAATTTGATGGGGTCCATCAGATTGAAGGTCTGAAAGATCACATTGTTCTTTACATCCGGGGCCACGGTGTGGGTGCCGTCCCGGTTGGGCACGAAATACTTTCGCTTCCAGTCCGCCGGAATGGTGTCCGGCAGATTGTAGACCCCCTGCCGGGCCTTGGTCAAGGCCTGGGCGGAGATGTCGGTCGCCAGGATGCGGGTGTCCCACTGCTTGGCCTTGGCGCCCAGGTAATCGTAGAGGAACATGGTGATGTTATAGGGCTCCTCTCCGCTGGAGCAGCCCGCGCTCCAGATTGCCAGCGTCTTGTCCCGCTCGTGGCGGCGGACGATTTCGGGGATGATATGACCGCAAAAATAGTCCAGATGCTCCTTCTCCCGCATGAAGAAGGTATAGTTGGTGGTCAGCTTGTTCAAAACCAGGGTGATCTCGTCGTTCTCCTTCTTTTCCAGAAGGTGGTTGACAAAGTCACCAAAGCTCTTGTAGCCCAGTTTTTTCAGGGCCGGAGAGAGGCGGCTGGTAATGAGCTGCTTCTTCTGGCTCAGATCAATGCCGTAGCTGGACTGGATGAAATTCACCATCCGGCGGAAATCCGCCTCCGAGATCGTCATGGGCCCGAACCCGCTCAGCTCCATGCTTTTCGTTTCCATCGTTCTTGTTCTCCGCTTTAACTGAAATTACATGCCGTAATCCCGGGCAATCAGCTGCTCGCAGTCCAGCACCAGCATGGTGCCGGAGCCGTCGGGCAGAGTACACATGCCGGAGACCAACTTCTGGGCGCTCTGGGAGGGGATGGGGACGATGCTGTCCACGGGGATGTCCAGCATCAGGTCCACGGAGTCCACCTGAATGCCCAGCTGGTTGTTGTTGTAGTCGATCACGATCAGGATACCTTCCTCCGCGGGGGGCTTCCCCAGGCGGAGGCGGATGTCCATGATGGGGATGATCTGGCCCCGCATGTTGAAGATGCCCAGGATATAATCCGGCACCATGGGGAGATAGGTGGCGTTGTAAACGTTCTGGATCTCCACCACCTGTTCGGCGTCGATGCCGATTTTCAAATCGTCCACCGTGAAAATGAGGTGCTTCCGGCTGCCCGCGCCCTCATCCTCCGGGGAGAGGGTCTCCACCTCGTCTTCCTCTACCTGGAACAGGACGTTTTCTTTACTCATTGCGTTTCCCTCCTCTGGCGCTTAACCGTTCCGGGCCGCCGCGTAGAGGCCGCCCGCATCCAGGATGATGCTGATGTTGCCGTCTCCCAGAATGCTGCACCCGGTGATCCCAAAGTTTTTGATGTCAAAGTTGTTCACGTAGGCGGGGAGAGGCTTGACGACGATCTGCTGCTCGCCCAGAAGCTCGTCGACAAACAGGCAGTAAGAGCAGTCGCCGGACTCCAGCCACATCAGGACGCCGTCGTCGATCTTCTCCGCGCCGCCGGGAAGGTTGTAGAAATCCCGGGCCCGGATGACGGGGTAGTACCCGTCCAGCATCTTCACCATTTCGCCGTTGACGGAGTCATGGAGTATGGCCGCCTCGGTGGTTTTGATGCTGGAGCGGATGTTGTTGATGGGGATGGTGAAGATGGAGTCTCCCACGGAGACCTCCATGCCGTCCATAATGGCCATGGTCAGGGGAATGCGCATAATGGTGGTCATGCCCTTGCCCTGTTCGCTGGAGATGCTGACGCTGCCGCCCAGGCTCTCCACGCCGCTTTTCACCACGTCCATGCCCACGCCCCGGCCGGAGAACTCCGTCACCTGGACGTTGGTGGAGAAGCCGGGGGCCATCAGGAAATTCAGGATTTCCTTATGAGAGTATTCCACCTCCGGAGAGGCGATGCCGTTGCGGATGGCCTTGGCCAGGACGGCTTCGTCGTTGACGCCGGCGCCGTCGTCAGAGATCTGGATGATGACCTCGCTGCCGGTGTCCTGGGCGGAGAGCAGAATCTCGCCCACGGGGTCCTTGCCGGCGGCGATGCGGTCCTCAACGTTCTCCTCAATGCCGTGGTCCATGGAGTTGCGGACCATGTGCATAATGGGGTCGCCGATGGAGTCCACGATGGTTTTGTCCACCTCGGTGTTCTCACCCACCAGGGTGAGCTTCACCTGCTTGTTCAGCTTCTTGCACATATCCCGGACGATGCGGTTCATCTTCTGGAAGGTGTTGGACACCGGGATCATCCGCAGGGACATGGACACGTCCTGAAGCTCGTCGGTGAGCTTGCGCAGCTGCCGGGCGGACTTGGAGAAGGCGTCCAGATGCAAGCCCTTCAGGTCCGGGGAGCCGGTGACCATGGCCTCGGTAATGACGATCTCGCCCACGATGGCGGAGAGCTGGTCCAGCTTGCTCAGGCCCACGCTGATGAGGCTCTCCTTCTGCCCGCCCTGGTGCTGCTGGGCCGCTCCGGCCTGCGCCGCGGGGGCGGGGGCCGCCTTTTGGGCGGCGGGGGCGGCCTCCTGGGCGGGAGCGGCATGCTCCGGCGCCGGGGGCGGGGCGGGGACATAGTTCTCCTCCTCGTAGGAGTGGACGGACCCGGCGGTCATCACAACGGGCACGGCCCTGGCCCGGTCCGCGTCGCTGCGGAACTGGAGGAGGAAGCCGTGCTCAATGACAGTCTCGGACAGAGAGGAGTCGTTTTCCACCCCGGCGGGCTGGTAGGCGAAGTCCGCCTCGGCGCAGAAGCCCTGGACGGAGGTAACCAGCATAAAGGCCCGCAGGTTCTCCATGCCGCAGCCCTCGTCAAAGAAGACCCGGAGCCCGTAGGGGAACTCGGCGCTGCCCTCCGAGGTCTGGGCAACGGCGGGGGCCGCCTCGGCGGCGGGCGCGGCGGCAGGGGCGGGAGCCTTCGGGGCCGCCGCCTCTGGAATTTCTTCCCCCTTAATTTTAGCGATCAGACTATTAATATTTCCAAGGAAACTGTCGACATCTTTGTTAAGGGGTTGTTCTGCTTCTACCTTCTCCATTTCCTCTCGGAAGTAGTCCACAGAATGGAGCATCACGTCGAAGAGCGCCGGACGGTCCTCGTCCTTCACCACGGACATGGTGCCTTCCCGAATCAGGAAGAACATGTCCTCGATGCGGTGAGAAACCTGGGCCAGCGTATCGAATTCCATCATGGCGGAAGAGCCCTTGATGGTATGCATGATGCGGAAAATCTCATTGACGTTGTCTTGGGAGAATGTATTTTCCTTTTCCGCGTCCAGAACAATGCTCTCCAGCTGCTCAAGAAGCGTATTGGTTTCGTAGATATACATATCTAAGATATCATTGTTGCTCACGAAAACACCACCTTATCAGCCTTTTTCATTACTATCGACCTGTTGCGCTAAAAAAATAAGTAGCGGCGGCAAGTTTTTTCTGTGAGGTGTCAGGAATGCCCGATTTGCTCGGCGCCACCAATCCGGTGCCCGGTTATGAGAAAACCACCATTAACCGGAATATTACGGTTTCGCCGGATAATACCCAGATCCAAAATGTCCCCGATCCCAGCAAGGTCGTCCGCGCCGACGGGCGGACGGAACAGCAGGACAGCAGCCACCAGGGGGACGGCAGTATCCGGTACGACTCCAACTTTCAAACCTTCCTCCAACGCCTGCGGTCAACTCCCAGCCTGGCGCAGAGCCTCTCCCTCCTCTTCTCGGGACGGGAGGGCGTTGTCGTCTCCTCCGGCCTCAGCGCCGGCATCGCCGAGGAGATGGGCCGCCTGCTGGAGATGCTGCGGATGGACGAGAGCCAGCTCTTGGACTTTCTCCAGGGCCAGTTCAAAACCGGCACCCGCTTCGGCGGCGCCCTGTTCGCCCTTCTCCGCAACGCCTATGACCGGGCCGCCTCCGACGGGGTGCGGACGGATATTCTGCAATTTTTAAAATCCTACGTGGACTTCGACTCCACCGCCCACATCGAGGGCAACCTCCTCCGGGACCTCCAGTCCATGGCGGACGCCATGCCCGCCAGCTGGGCGGAAAAGCTCCGGGATCTGACGGCCCAGCTGCAAAACGGCATCGCCGCCGGAAACCGGCAGGGAAACCTCCAGCTCCTTCAGCGGGAGATCTTCCCCTACATGTCCTCCTATGTGGAGCGGACCCACGATATGGGTACGCCCCGGTCCCTTCTGACCATGCTGGCCTTGAACGTGGCCCGGTATGAGAACGGCGCGGAGGAGAAGCTGCTGGAGGGCTTCCACCAGCTCAGCGGCTACGGCACCTTGAAGGGCCAGCTTGGAAACATCGACGACCAGTCCCTCCTTCTCCTGCTGAAAAGCCGGGGGGGCGGGGCCGACGCCGCCAGCGCCATCCATTTTTCCGACCAATTGGCCGCCGCCGCCGCCCGGGCCGCCCGGGGGGAGGGCAGCGCCGAGGTTCAGCAGGCCTTCCAAAACCTCATCGCCGCCATGCTGCTGAACGAAAGCGTCTATATGCCCGTCAACCACTACCTCCTTCCCCTGGAGTGGAACGGACGGATGCTCTTCTCCGAGCTGTGGGTGGACCCCAACGCCGAGGAGGAGCAGGGACGCGCCGGAGGCGGCGGAAAGAACATCATGCGCCTCCTGTTCAAGATGGACGTTCAATCCCTGGGCCTGTTCGACGTGATCCTCACCGCCCAGGGAAGCGACGTGGACATCCAGATCGCCT
The DNA here is from genome assembly GCA_910588175.1 of uncultured Oscillibacter sp. GTDB lineage: Bacteria > Bacillota > Clostridia > Oscillospirales > Oscillospiraceae > Oscillibacter. Next base: position 26,384 of record CAJUQQ010000002.1, on the reverse strand, counting down.
GTCCCGACGCGGCCGTCCCCTTCTCCAAGCAGATCGGGGACGCCGTCTCCCAAATTCTGGCCCGGAACGACCTGAAGCCCGCCCGGGTGGCCGTCCGCCGGATGGACCGCCCCGTCACGCTGAGCGAGGTGTTCCCCAAACTCTTTGAAGGGAAGAACAGTGTCAATGTCAAGATCTGAAGGAACCACCAGGGCCAAAAAAGCCGTGGCCCTGCAATACGGCCCGGGAGACACCGCGCCGGTCATCGTGGCCTCCGGCATGGGGTACATGGCGGAGAAAATCGTGGAGACCGCCGCCGACTGCGGCGTGCCCATATATGAGGACAATTCCCTCTCCACCATCCTCACCCAGCTCCAGCTGGGACAGGAGATTCCGGAGAGCCTTTACCAGGCCATTGTGGAGATTTACGTCTATTTCCTCCACTTCGACCCCACCGGAAACCAGAAGGCTCAAGCGGAGCGCGGGCAGACGCCGCCCAGAGAAACGGAGGAAGCGACATGACAGCCAACCACACGTACCTGATTTTGGACTCCCAGAACCACGCCTTGGCCAACGGAGAGATGGCCTCTCCCCCCGGCGCCTCGCCGATACGGCTGAACGTCCTGAACAACAAAGTGGACGACGTGATGAGCCACGAGATCATCACTCTGTTCAGCGCCAGCAGCGAAGAACTGCCCATTCAGTGCCGCATCCTCCGCCAGAGGGGGGACACCGTCCTGGTGGAAAAAATCGCCACCCTGGACCCGGAGGTCCGGCGAAACCTGCGGGTGCCGGTGAAGTTCGATTCTTACATCTATCCCCTTCCCACCTCTTCGTGGAGCGGACGGGCGGCGGTGCAGTCCCTAGACCTCAGCTGCGGCGGCATCGCCTTTTACTCGGACCGCCCGCTGGAGCTTCACGAGCAGATGGAGATCGTCATAACCCCGACGGAGGAGCCGCTGATCCTTCACTGCGAGATTCTCCGCCGACAGGAGTTGCAAAATGACCGCTTTATGTACGCCACGAAGTTCGTGGATATGTGCGAGGACGAAGAGGTCGTGGTGCGGGAGGCCGTGTTCAGCCTCCAGCTGCAAAGCCGCGACGCCTAAAGACCGACGGATCGAGGAGGTATTTAACATGACTGATCAAACCCGCGCACGCCGCGCCTCACTGCCAGGGTCCGCCTGTCTGGCGGCCCTGGTTCTCACTGCCCTGACCCTCTGCGCGCTGTTCTGCTCCCGGCCCGCCCAGGCGGCGGACTGGATGACCCCCTACCTGGAACAGGTCCAGGAGTGGGGCGTCATGCGGGGAGACGCTAACGGCAATCTTCACGAGGACCGGAACATCAACCGGGCGGAATTCGTCACCCTGGTAAACCGGGCCTTCGGCTATAAGGAAGTGGGCCCCCACACCTTTGCCGACGTGAACCCCAACGACTGGTTCGCCGAGGACATCAGCATCGCCCATCAGGCGGGCTATTTCAACGGCACCAGCCCCACCTCCGCCGAACCCTACTCCCTGGTCACCCGGGAACAGGCCGCCGTCCTTCTGGGCCGCTGCCTCCGGTTCCAGGGCGTGCCCAACGCCGCCAACTCCACCTTCACCGACATGCAGGACATCGGCGGCTGGAGCCGCGGGATGGTGCAGGAGGCCGCGGACCTGGGCATCATCCAGGGGTACTCCGACGGCAGCTTCCGGCCGAATCTGCCCATCACCCGGGGACAGATGGCCTGCTTCCTAGTCCGTGCCCTGGGCACCCTGGTTCAGGAGCCCGGCGAGCAGACCTCCGGCGGCGTGTACGGCAACCTGACCATCACCACCCCCGGCGTCAAGCTGAAGGACACCGTCGTCACCGGCAACCTCTACCTCACCGGCGGCGTGGGCCTGGGCAGCGTAGAGCTGGAAAACGTTGAGGTCCTGGGCAAAATCGTCATCTGCGGCGGCGGCGAGGCCGAGGGCGGCAAGCACAGCGTCATCCTCCGCAACGTCACCGCCGGGGGCCTGGAGCTGGACAGCCTTACCGAGCAGTTCTTCTCCGTCCAGGCCGAGGGCCTCACCAACATTGACAACGTCACCGTCCGCTCCTCCGCCTATATCGAGGACCGGACGGAGGACGGACTGGGCCTCCAGACCATCCGGCTGGACGGCGTGGACGGGTCCGACTTCCAGCTGGCGGGCAACCTCAAGCGGATTGTGAACCTGACCCCCAATTCCACCCTGAAAATCGCCCAGGGCGTGGCCGACGTGGTCACCATGGACGAAAAGGCCGAGGGCGCGACCCTGACTATTGACAATCTGGCCTCCATCCGGGAGCTGAACCTGGATCTGGCCACCGAGGTCACCGGAGAGGGCAGCATCAGCCACCTGAACGTCAACGCCCCCGGCTCCACGGTCTCCATGCTGCCGGACACCATCTACGTCCGGCCCGGCATTACCGCCAATATCAACAAAGTGGAAATGGATAATAAGACCGCCTCCGAGTCCTCCGAGGATCCCCGGATTCTGGCGGGTTATCCCGTGGCCAGAAACATCGCCCCCACCTCCGCCAACGCGGTCTTCCGCACCAACAAGTCCGGCACCATCTACTGGGCTATCACCGCCCTGATGGACGGCTCCGTGGGCGAGAAGGAGCTGCTGGAGCCCGGCGCTTATCCCAAGATCATCCGCAGCGGCTCCATCAAGGTCACCGCCTCCAACACGGATGTCACCGCCCGTCTGACGGGGCTGACCAGAGAGGGCTCCTATTACATCTCCGCCATTCTGGAGGACGCCAGAGGCCGGCGCAGTCCCGTGAAGATCGCGGCCTTTACCACGCCGGACGACTCCGCCCCCAACTTCTCCAACGGCTATCCCCAGACTCCCATCCTCACGGTGGACGCCGACAACGAGCAGGTGGCCCAGGTCATGGTCATGGCCACCAAGAACTGCCAGATGTACTACGTCCTCCTGCCCAAGGGCTCCGCGGCCCCCACGCCGGCGGACTTCCGGGCGGCGGCCCTGCCGGGGAACCTGGGCTACGGCATCGTAACCCTGAAGAAGAACACGCCCTTCCTGGTTTCCCGGATCAACACCTCCCACCTCCAGGAGCAGACCCAGTACGATCTCTATCTCTGGCTCAACGACGCGGACAACGGCAAGAGCTCCGCGGTCAAGAAACTCACCTTCACCACCAAGGACATGACCCCGCCGACGATTCAGCACCTCACGGTCCGCAACATCGCCGCGCGGCAGGTGACGATGAGCTTCGCCCTGGATGAGCCCGGTACGTTCTACTGGGCCGTGGTGAAGCAGGGCGCCAGCTTCTACGCCAGCGGCATTGACAAAAACGATCCCGGCCGGGTGGGCCAGATTCAAATTGAGAACGGTACCGGCACCAACGTCATCCGCCGGGGCGGCCCCGTCCGGGCCGCCAGGGCCGGGACCGACTACACCTTCACCATCTCCGGGCTGGAGCCCCAGACCTCCTATGACCTCTACTACGTGGCCAAGGACCTGGCGGGCAACTACTGCGTCTACTCCCAAAGCCTGACGCCGCCCATGGAAATCAACACCCTGGACAACGAGCCCCCCACCGTCACCCAGGAATTCACCAACGAGGGCGACACCCCCACCTCCCCCTATCCCGACTCCACAGTCCGCCTGGTCTTCTCCGAGGTGGTGCTGGGCGCCCGGAACGAGGGCGGCGAGTGGCACTACGACAGCTTTGAGGACGCCTATAACGAGGCCCGGGGCGGCTCTGCGGAAAAGCAGCTGGTCTTCGCCGAGCTGCTGAAGCGGCACATCAAGCTCTACCGGGTGCCCACCGCCGGGCGGCCGGAACTGGTCCCGGAGCGGACCGCCACCTCCACCCCAAGCAACTGGGTGATTGATTACCGCAACGCCACCGTCAGCCGGGACCCCGGCGGAAGCGGCGAGATGATCATTGCCTTCCCCTACAACGAGGCCATCAACCTGGGCAGCGGCGAGACCTACTACTTCGTGGTCTCCAACATCGCCGACAACTCCGACGCCCACAACCGGATGAAAAACAGCTCCGGCAACCGGGAGGGCTTCCAGCTGCCCCGCTTTACCACGGTGGACGCCCGGCTTCACATCGGCGCGGGCAGCGCCACGGGCAACCTGGGCAACGGGGTGAACACCCTCTTTGACATGAACTTCCGCATCACGCCGGAGGGCACCGGAAACGTCAGCGACGACGTGCTGTGGGATCTGATCGTCTGGGCAGACGAATCCCTGGCCTTCAAGCTCTACTGCGACGACGGCAGCGGATGGCGCCAGATCGGCAACGAAGTGGAAATCGCCACCAACGCCCAGCAGCCCCGGACCGGCGTCAGCATCACCAGCCAGCTTTTGGGAGACACCGGCGGCGTGCCCAACTTTGAGCAGCTGAACGATGTGAACAGCATCCGGAACTACGGCATTATGGTCACCCGCCGGGGAGACTCCACGGACCGTGGAACCTGGACCGGCGACGTGACCCTCACCCTGGTGCCGGTGGCCGGGGACCTGAACTCCCTGACCAACCTGGCCGGGAAAAACCTGACCCCCACGACCTACGCCGAGCACCAGAAGGGCACCTACGCCGTGCGGGAGATCGGCGTGCCCAAGGAATACACGGTCTCCAAGCCCTTCACCGACAATGAGCCGCCCACCTTCATTGAGGGATATCCCCTCTTCGAGGCAACCGACAGCGGCGTCAGCATCGACGTGATGGCCAGCCGGGACGGGTGCAAATACTTCTGTATCGTCACCAAAGTCGGCGGAATCCCCACCAAGGTGGTCAACATCGCCAACAATATTGATAAGAACAACTGGGGACTGCTCCCGAAGAACGGCTCCGAGCTCCCCGGCGGCGAAACCGCCACCGGCAACGCCACCTCCCCCACCACCACTTCCGTCACCAACGGAAGCACCTATGTGGGCCCGTCCTATTTCATCCGCAACGGCGACTGCGGCCGCCGGGTAACCAACATCAGCATCACCTCCGGCGACGCGGAAGGCGGACTGGAGGCCAATACCCAGTATATCGCTTACTTCGTCCTCCAGGGCGACTCTCCCCGCTCCGCCTCCAAGGTCTACGCGTTCCAGTTCAAGACCGATGTTGTCACCCGGCCCGTGCTGACCGTGACGCTGAGCAGCCCCAAGGGCACGGTTCAGTCCAACCGGGAGGCCGACGTCTGGTACGCCTTGGTCACCGCCGGCACCACCCAGGCCCCCTTCAACCTGACCCTGGGTGACTGCGCCACGCCGGGCACCAACGGCTGGGTTGCCAACTCGCCCTACGCTTCCACCCCGGTTTTGGAGGCCATGCGGCTGGACGCCCCCGCCGGGAAAACCGGCTCGCTGTTCGACGCCTACGCCGACCTGAACAACAGCAATACCATGTCTATTATCAACGTGGTCAAATCCTCCGGCACCTCCGGCGGCTCCATCCCCGTGGCGGTGGGTCCCGTGGCCCTGAACAAGGCGAACAACCTGAAAACCACCCAGGACTTCTCCGAGTATCTGGTCAACAACGCGGAATACTGGCTGGTGGCCGTTGGCCAGTGCCAGGGCACCTCCGGCCACGCGTTCCGCTCCAACCGGTACTTGAAGAACACGGACAGCACGCCGCCCCAGGTCAGCAGCTTGGATACCGCCATCACCGCAGGCACCATTTACTACGACGACGACTATGATCTGGCTCTCACACAGCCGTACAGCGGAACCTTCCGTATCTCCTTTACGGAGTTCCTGTACTACAGGATTTCCTCCGAGAGCCGGAAGCAGATTGTCGACGTCTTCCCCGTCACAAACGACGGGTATATGAGCAGCGCCGCCCTGCTGAGCGCGGGCACTACGAAGTTCTCCATTAACCACACCCTATCCTCGGTCACGGATTGGACGAATCCCCCGGGCTGCGACCAGCTGGAAATTTCGTTTACCAACATTCGTCCCGGCGAAGGTATCACCTTCAGCGCAAACCTCTGCGATGTCAACAACAACCCCGGCACACCGGCTCTGGCCCTGACGCTGAAGCTGGTAGAGAAAAAGGTAGGCACCCGGGTCATGTACCAGCCCGTCTTCGACTTCTCCAACAGCGCGGTCGCTCAAGTCTGGGGCCCCAACGTCTCTCCCAGCGTCTAAGTTCCTGTACCCTCAAAGGGCGGGCGTTACCGCCCGCCCTTTGGCTTTTGTCTTCGCGAAATAAAGGAGTGTTGTTTATGAAATTGCAATCCCTCCGCCGGGCCGGGGCGCTGCTGCTGGCGCTGGCCCTGGCCTGTACCCTGCTGACGGTTCCCGCCTCGGCGGCTGTCCGGAGCGTTACTCTGGATCGCCATAGTTTCCTTCTCCAGCCCGGAGACTCTGAACAGCTCCAAGCCACCGTCGACGCGGATACGGGTGATAATACAAGCGTCTCCTGGAGCAGCAGCGATTCCCGCATCGCCAGCGTCGATCAAAGCGGCCTGGTTACCGCGCCCAGCAATACCCCCGGCGGCATCGTAACCATTACCGCCGCTTCCACCGCTTCTCCGAATCTGTCGGACACCTGCTCGGTCACGGTATCCTCCGCCACCGACGTGCAGAGCGTAACCCTGAACAAAACCACGCTGACCTTGAAGGTGAACCAGACAAGCGCCCTGTTCGCCTCCGTGAGCCCCTCCACCGCCAACCAGGAGGTCACCTGGAGCAGCAGCTCCAACGCGGTCTCCGTGGACCAGAACGGCAACCTCACCGCCCTGGCCCCCGGCCAGGCGAACATCGTGGCTACCTCCGTGGCCAATCCACAGCGCCGCGCGATCTGCACCGTCACGGTGGAAGACCCGCCCTCCCCGGTCACCGGGGTGCGCCTCAGTGAGTCCAGCGTCAACATCACCCAAAACGTGGTCCCCGGCGGCAGCGCCACCCTCACCGCCATTGTGGAGCCCTCCAGCGCCACGGACCGGTCCCTGAACTGGAGCAGCAGCGACTCCCGGGTCCGGGTTCTGGCCAACACGGACAGCCGTTCCGCCGTAATCTCCGTGCCTTCCAGCACGCCGGTGGGCACCCACGCCACCATTACCGTCACCGCCCGGAGCAACCCGGCCATTCAGGCCCTCTGCTTCGTCCAGGTGGTGGCGGCCCCGCCGCCGGAGATCACCGCCGTGTCCATCTCCAGCCCCTCCACCGACCCCTACCGCTACGTGGACCCCGGTAAGACCATCACCCTCAACGCCTCCATCACCCCCTCGGACGCGCAGGACCCGGAGCTGGATTGGTCCTCCGCCGACACCTCCATCGCCCGGGTCCGGTCCAACGGCGACCTCACCGCCACCGTCACAGGCGTCTCCGCCGGAAAGACGGAGATCACCGTCCGGGCGGGCGGACCCGATGTCACCCCCGCCGTCCGGGAAATTGAGGTCTCCGGCATCCTCCTGAGCTATGTCAAGCGCTCCACCTCCGGCGGCAAGGGCACCACGGTGGACCTTACCGAAAGCAGCGTGGTGGACATTTTCCAGTACCGCGACATCAGCGTCACCCCCCAGCTTTTCGGCAACGCCAAGAATAAATCCGTCACCTGGGAGAGCAGCAATCCCTCCGTGGCCCAAGCTCTGGCGGGACGGGTCAGCGCCAACTACCCCGGCGACGCCACCATCACGGCCACGGTAGACGGCACCGGCTTCAAGGCCAGCTTCAAGGTCCATGTCTCCGAGGACGTGGCCGACGCCATTACCGTCAATATGGGCTCCGAGCCCTCCTATTCCCTCTCCGGCATTCTCAGCCAGCTGAACGCCCGCTCCCAGAGCAAGGCCGGCGGCCCCCTGGACTGTGTGTACAACCTGAAGGTCTCCACGGAAAACGGCGTGCTCTACTACCGCTACAACTCCCCGGAGACCCCGGGCCACGGCGTGGGCGGCACGGAGCGCTATTACTACCAGCCCTCCGGCCAGCAGCAGATGGCTCTGCGGGACGTGACCTTCGTCCCCCTGCCGGGCTTTGACGGCACCGCCGTGGTGGACTACAACGCCGTCTCCACCAACGGCACCAGCTTCACCGGCACCATCCGAATCGAGGCCGCCGCCTCCGGCGATGTGTCCTACTCCACCCAGATGGACCAGCCCGTCTCCTTCGCGGCGGAGCACTTTTCCGCCATCTGCCAGGGCCGCAACGGCCGGGCCCTGCGCTATGTCACCTTCACCCTGCCCGCCTCCAGCCGGGGCACGCTGTATTACAACTACAGCCCCAACGGCCAGTTCTCCCAGAAGGTCAGCGGGAACACCCGTTATTTCACCTCCAGCAATCCCTCCATTGATAACATCACCTTCCTCCCGGCGGAGGGATATGTGGGGAATGTGGAGATTTCTTACCGCGCTGTGGACAGCGCGGGCTCCACCTACAGCGGCTCCGTCACTGTCCGGGTCTACGGCAGCGGCGGCCAGGGCGGCAGCGGCGGCGGAAACGTGGAATACTACCTCAGCCGCGGCCAGCAGCGGACCCTGAACGCCAACGATTTCAACGACGCCTGCCAGCGGGCCACCGGCATCAGCCTCAACCGCATTCGCTTTGACGGGCTTCCCTCCTCCAGCGCGGGCACGCTGTACCTGAACTACACCGGCAGCTCCAGCACCCGGGTCAACACCAGCACCAGCTATTACCGTGGCTCCAGCCCCCGCATCTCCAGCATCACCTTTGTACCGGCCTCCGGCTATAACGGAACAGTGTCCATCCCCTTCACCGGCACCAACACCCAGGGGACCACCTTCTCCGGCAGCCTGATTTTCCACGTAGGCGACAATGCCGGACCGGGAACGGTGTCCTACACCACCCAGCAGAACCGGCCCGTTACGCTTAGCGCCTGGGACTTCAACGAGGCCTGCCGCCGCGCCAACGGCACGACGCTGAACTATATCCGCTTTACCAGCCTCCCCTCCTCCGGCGCGGGAACGCTTTACTACAACTACGCCAGCGCCGGCTCCTCCGGCTCCCGGGTCACCGCTAACACGGACTATCGCCGGAGCGGCTCTCCCGCCCTCTCCAATGTCACCTTTGTCCCCGCCTCTGGCTACGCCGGCACCGTCTCCATTCCCTTCACCGGCTATGACGACAACGGCGCCCGGTTCAGCGGCACCCTCAGCATCTATGTGCAGGGCAGCACGGTTACAACGCCGGTCTCCTCCGGCATCCGCTATACCGGCAGCTCCGTTCCCCTTCTCCTGCGGTCCTCGGACTTCCAGAACGTCTGCCAGTCGGCCCTGGGGAGTTCTCTGGCCTCGGTTCAGTTCAACACCTTGCCCGCCGCAGGCCGGCTGTACCAGAACTACAGCTCTCCCGCCCAGCCCGGCTCCAGGGTCACCGCCGGAACCCGCTACACCGCCCAGGACCTAAACCGCATTAGCTACGTCCCCAGGGCGGAATACCAGGGAACGCTGACGGTCCCCTACACCCTCTATGACACCCAGGGCCGGTCCCACTCCAGCACGATGGAGCTCCAACTTTCCAATGCCTACAGCTCCGCCTCCTTCTCCGACACCGCCAGCGGTTGGGATTGGGCGAAGCCCTCCATTGAATTCCTCCGCTCCAGCGGCATCACCAGCGGATACCGCGACAACACCTACCGTCCCGGCCAGTCCATCAGCCGGGGAGAGTTCACCCTGATGATCTGCCGGGCCTTCCAGTTCCCCACCGGGGGGAGCTCCGGCTTCCCGGACGTGCCCACCAACAGCACCTACGCCGGGGCCATTGCCTCCGCCCGGGACCTGGGCATCGTTCAGGGGAATAACGGCCGGTTCCAGCCGGAGCGGCCCATCACCCGTCAGAGCGCGATGACTATGATCTGCCGGGCTCTGGACGCGGCGGGACAATCCCTGCCCACCGCCGACAGCTCCCTCCTCTCCTCCTACACCGACGGGGCCCAGGTCTCCGCGTTTGCCCGGCCCTCCGTGGCGGCCCTGGTGCAGTCGGGCGCCGTCCGGGGCAACAGTTCCATGCGGCTGAACCCCGGCGCGGCCATCAGCCGGGCGGAGATGGCGGTCATTCTCCATCGGGTGCTGACCCGCTGACAAGGAGGCAACCGCTATGGCGTTCTTCAAATCTCTGTTTCAAGCGAAAGCTCCCGCCCCGCCCAGGCTCCGAAGCGGCATGCGGGTGGAGGTGCTGGATAGTGACGGAGCCCTTCTTTTCCCGGGCCGCCTCCGAGTGCTGGAGGACGGCATTCTGGAGGTCCGGGCGGACGAGGGGACCTACCCCGCCTCTCCAGTCTATGACCAGCCGGTCAAGCTCCGGGGCTCCCGGGAGGACGGCGGAACCTTTACCGTCAGCGGGAACGTGATTGCCAGCGGGCTTCGCGTCTGGCGAATTGAGAAATGGAAGCCCATCCCGCCGCCGCCCAACCAGCGGGACGCTTTCCGCCAGAACACCGGCGTGGAGGGGCGGCTCCGCACGCCCACGGGGCAGGTAATCTCCTGCAAGGTGCAGGATGTCAGCGCCGTCGGGGCCCAGGTCACCACGTCCAAGCTCTTTCAGCTGGAGACCTTTCTCCACCTGGAGGTCACGCTGCTTACCAGCGAGGCGCCCTTCTCCCTCAACTGCCAGGTCAAGCGGGTTCAGGTGCAGTCCAAGCCCGGAAGCTTCTCCAAAAAATATGTGTACGGCTGCCAGTTTTCCGACGTTCCCCCCCGGGAGCAGGAGCGGCTGCTCCGGGCCATCTTCACCCTGGAGCGCAACACCTACCGCTACCGGGAGGGGACACTGTAACCCTCCAGCCGAAAAAATCACCGGAGAGACGGTTGTCTCACCGGTGATTTTTTTGCCTAAAGTTTCTAAAATCTGGCAATACTTCCAGCATTGAACCAGAGGAGGCGTTTCTGATGAGCATGTCCTTTGCCCAAATCTGCTCCGGCAGTCCGGAAATGCGGGAAACCCTGCGCCGCTGTATCGACAATCTGGGCCAGCAGGGCCGGAGCTGCGAATTTTCCGGCTGCCTGATGCCGGAGGGCTGCGTCCCCCGGCAAGCCGTGCTGGGCTTTTTAAAACGGGACCGGGGGTATTTGCTCTACTGGCGTCCGGCCCTTCTCTATCAGGGAAAGAGCCGGGTTCTGGCCGCCCTTTTTGCCAGAACCGTCTGGCGCTTTGACAGCTATGAGGCCATGAGCGCCCGCCTGACCTCCCTCCGGCGGGAGGTGGAGCCGCCTCAGCCCTTTCACCCTCCGGCCATTGCGGAAGAGAGACCCGCTCCTCCCTCCCCCTGGCCCCTGCTCTACCGGCGGCTCCGGGAGGAGCTTGGCTCCCAAGTCCTGGGGCAGGACCGGGCTGTGGAGGCCGTCGCCTTCCGCCTCTACAGCTATGTCGGAAAGCGGGCCCCGGCCCGGCCCCTGTCCCTGATTCTCCACGGTCCCACCGGCGTGGGCAAGTCGGAGCTGGGCAAGGCCCTGGCCCCAGCGCTGGAGCGCTGCTGCGGGAAGCGGTGGCAGTTTGTCTGGACAGAGCTAAACACCTTCACCCAGCCCCACTCCGTCTACCGGCTCACCGGTGCGCCGCCGGGCTATGTGGGCTATGAGGACCAGCCTATTTTAGAGGCGGTGCGGCAGAATCCCAATACCGTCTTCATGTTCGACGAGCTGGAAAAAGCCCACCCGGAGGTACTGAAGATTTTCATGTCCATTCTGGACGAGGGCCGCTGTACCGCCCGCAAGGCCAATGAAAATGGGGAGCGGGAGCTGGATTTCCGCCGCTGTGTCCTTGTCTTCACCACCAACGCGGACCTCTCGGCGGCGGGAACCCGTCCCCTGGGCTTCTCCCAGGACCGTCCCTCCCCTCCGGTGGAGCGGGACCCAGGGGAGGCCGGTTCTCCGGCGGCGCTGGCGGAACGGCTCTTTCAGGAAAATGAGGAAGCACGCCGCCGCTTGGTGCGGCTGGGCGTGCTTCCGGAAATCGCGGGACGTTTCAGCGGCGCTGTCGGTTTCCGCCGCCTGGACGAGGCGGCCCGGCAGGCCGTCACCATGAAGCAGGTCATGGCCCTTGGCCGGGAGTACGGCCTGGTCATCTCCCAGGCGGACCCGGATACCGTCCGGGCCTTGACCCCGGGGCAGGACGCCCTCTCCGTCCGGTCCTCCGTCTGCGTGCTGGAGAGTCTTTTAGCTCCCCTGCTCACGGCGGCCTCAGGCCGGACGGCTTACCGTCTGACGGGAACGCCCGGAGCCCTCCGGCTGGTGCCGGATCACTCCCACTCCAGCTCCACCACGGCGTTGGCGGCCTCGTCCAGCTTGTAGAGCTTTCCGTCGTTGGAGAGGAAGTAGCTCCCGGCAAACTGGTTGCCCTCGCCATAGATGTTCACCCGCATGCAAACGGACCCGGCGATGCGGACCGCGCCCTCCTGGGGAATCATCTCATAGGCTTCCATGGACTCGCCCGGCAGACCCAGCTTGGAGGGATGGATGGCCTCCAGGTCCGACAGGCCCCGTCTGGGCGCGGCGGGCGCGGCGCTCTCCGGCTTCGGGTCGTGGACCCGGCCCTCCGGCATATCCAGGATTACGGAGCAGTTGGCGCCCTCCCAGCTCAGCAGCAGGGAGTGGACCCCGCCGCCGGTGCCGTCCTCTCCCTGAGGCACGTTCCGGGCCAGCTGGACGGAGCCGCTCTCTCCGTACTCCTCCGGCGGGTCAATCCGCAGCAGCGTCTCGTCCACGATGGAGAAGCCCGCGTCCTCTGTGGACATCAGCCCCGCATAAGCGGAGATCAGGCTCACGGGATTTTGCAGCCCCTCATAGCGGTAAAGAATCTTGGTGAAGCCCGGCTCCGCTTCCTCCGCCTCGGCGGCGGGCGCTTCTTCCTCGCCGTCCTTTCCGGTCTCCTCACCGTCTTCCCCGGTTTCGCTCTTCTCCGTTTCGTCCGCGGGGGGCTCCGGGGCGGGCTCCGGAGGAATTTCCTCCTGGTACACCAGCACCGCTTCTCCGCTCACCGGCAGGGCGGTAATGGGCACCTCGTTCAATACATACTCCAGGGGAATGGGAATGGGCTCCGCCGGGGCATCTTCCTTCTCCTCGCCGCCCTTCAGGAAGAAGAAGGCTCCCGCGCCAATGGCGGCGGCCAGAACCGGAATCAGAATCAGCAGCAGCTTTTTCTTGCTCTTTTTCTTCTTGCCGTCCTCCTCTCCGCCTTCGCCGTCCAGGGCCTTGGCGGCGGTTTTCGCGGCGGCCTTGGCTTTTTTCTCCTGGGCTTTTTGGGCGGCCATCTGCGCCTTCTTCGTGGCCTGCTCGGCCTTTTTGTTGTGCTTAGCCGCCATCTGCTCGGCGCGCTTGGCCACTTGAGCCGCCTTCTTCTCGGCCTTCGCCGCCGATTTCTGCTTCGCGGCCTCGGCCTTTTTACCGGCAAGCTCCACCTGTTTGGCGGCCTTTTCCGCCCTTCGTTCGGCCTTTTGGATGATCTTATCAGCCTTATCCTGTTTCAATGCTTCACTCTCCTAGCTCTATTTCAAGCGGTCCGCCCTCAGCGAATGGTGATGGAATCCCGGTCCTTCACAATCTGGCTGAACCCGCACTCCGCCCCATTCACCGTCAAGTGGACAGGGCCCTCCAGCTGGTCGAAATCCACACCGGACCGTTCCAGCAGGTCCATCACGTAATAGGGCTGTCCATTCTCCTTCGGCGGCAGGACCGTGAGTTTGCCGTTGAGGAGAATTTCCACCTCCCGCTTGCGGATCAGCGGCTTCACCGGTTCCGGCCGTATCTCTTGTTCCGGCCGCTCCTCCCTCTCCGGCTCCGGCGGGGCGGGAGGAGCCGGAGGCTCCGGTGAACCGGACGGCGCGGAGGGTTCCGCCTCCGGAGCAGCCGGCATTTCCGGCAATTCCATCTGGGGCGGCAGGGGCGGAATCACTCCGGCGGGACCTTCCAGGGTCAAAATCACGTCCCCCTGGCGGAGTTGAGTCTTCAAATCCCCCTCCCGGTTATTCAGCAGCACCCGGCCGGAGAACTCCTCCCCCAGCAGCTCTCCCAGGGTCTTGACGGCGTCCTTCCCGCTGCGGGCGGGCTGGAAGCGGATGCTGTCCCCGGCGTGGACCATGGCGTTAATGGGCGCCTCCTCCCCGTTCACCCGCAGAATGGCAGGGGCGGCGGGCTCGCCCCGGAGAACCATGCGCCGCCCGTTGAGCGTCACCCCCAGGTTCTTCCCGGAGCGGCCCAGCATGTCGGCGTAGGTGTAACCGTTCATCAGCAGAATGTCCCGCACGGTAAGGGTGCCGCTACGGAACAGCTTGGCGGTTTCTCCGTTGAGGGTGATGACATAGCTGTCGTTCAGCAGGCCCAGTCCGGCGGAGACGGCGATGCCCAGCGGGGTGGCGTACTCCGGGTTGTTCAGGTCCATCTCGTCGGCAAAGACGCTTTTGGAAAAGTTGTTTCCGGCAATGGCCACCCGCCGCTCATCCATACCCAGGCTGGCGGCTACCTTTTCCCGGAGACCCGCCAGCTTGCTGCCGCCTCCCGCCAGGAACAGGGCCGAGGGCGCGCCGCCGTTCAGCTCCGAAACCTGTACGGCAATGGCCTCCGCCAAACGGCCCATGGGCTCCTGGATGGCGCTGTGAATCTCCTCAAAGGCGGCGGTATTCTCCAGTCCCAGGATGTCCGTATAGTGGGCGTCCTCCCCGGGGCGGAAGTCCCGCTTCATCTCCTCGGCGGTCTGGAAATCCACCAGGAAGGTCCGCATAATCGCCTCGGTAATCTCGTCCCCGGCGATGGTGGCCATGGTGTAGCCGGTGACGCTGCCGTCCCGGCAGACGGCAATGTCCGTGGTCCCCGCGCCGATGTCCACCAGCGCCAGGTTCAGCAGCCGCAGTTCCGCGGGAATGGCGGCGTTCATGGCGGCAATCGGCTCCAGGGTCAGGCTGGAAACCTGAAGGCCCGCCGTCCGCATGGCGGCGTACAGGCTCTCTACCACCTCGCCGGGCAGGAAGGTGGCCACCACGTCCGCCTCCGCCTTCTGCCCATTGTGGTCCAGAAGGGAGGCCAGGGGATAGTTGTCCAGACGGTACTGCGCCACGGTGTAGCCCACCATGAAGAACTGCCGCCGGGCCTCGTCCTCCATTTGCAGCGCGTCCTCGGCGGCGGAGAGGGCCCCCGCCTCCAGGCGGCTGATGGTCTCGGCGCTGATGGTTTTCTCCTCGCTGATGTCCATGGTAAAGCTGCCGCTCTGGGTCCGCAGGGCCCGCCCGGCGGCGGCCACGCAGACCCGCTCCAGGCGGACGCCCAGGCGTTCCTCCAGCCGCTCCGTCACCGTGCGGGCCAGGGCCCCCACCTGGTGGATGTTGTCGATCTGCCCGTCCAGCATGGCGCGGCTGCCATGCTCCGCCACCTCAATGTCCAGGGCCTTGAACCGGCCGCCGGAGGGTCTGCCCACAACGCCCACGACGCTGCGGGTGCCAATATCCAGGGCGAAGATCAAATCCCGCTCCTGGGCTCTCAAATCCTTCATAAATCAGACGCTCCTTTTCATGTCTCGCAGGCGAAAATGATGCCAGAAGGCGGCACCGGACCGCCCTCTGGCATCAATGGCAGGGGACTCTACTGCCAGCGCGGAATGGCGCGAGTAGTTCTGCGGCCACTCCTTGGCAGCTCGCGTCTTGAAATCAGCCGGTAGACCGGGGCGCCGCCCCGGCGGGTGCGCGGCTTAATACTTGCTGAAAGAACTGCTGTCCGCGCTGTAATCGCTGTCATAGGAGACATCCGCGCCGCTTTCGCTATAGGCGGAAGGGGCGCTGTAGCTGCTGGTGCCGCTGTAACTGCTGGTACCGCTGTCGTTACGGAGGCGGAACTTGCTCAGCAGCTCCTTCATCAGGCTGGCCTGGCTGCTCAGCTCCTCGCTGGCGGCAGCGGACTGCTCGGAGGTGGCGGAGTTGGTCTGGACCACGCTGGAAATCTGGTCAATGCCCTCGGTAACCTGGGCAATGGCGGAAGCTTCCTCCTCCACGGCCTTGGCAATCTCCTGGAGGGCGGACATGGACTCGTTGGTGGCCTCCACCGTCTTGCTCAGAGAGCTGGAGACCCGCTTAACAATCTCGCTGCCGTCCTGAACCGAGGTAATGGAGTTGTCGATCAGCTCCTTGGTGGCCTTGGCGGCCTGGTCGGACTTGGTGGCCAGATTCCGGACCTCATCGGCAACCACGGCGAAGCCCTTGCCGGCGCTGCCCGCCCGGGCGGCCTCCACGGCGGCGTTCAGGGCCAGGATGTTGGTCTGGAAGGCAATGTTTTCGATGGTGGCGATGATCTTTCCAATCTCCTCGGAGGAGCTGGAGATTTTCTCCATGGCCTTGACCATCTCTTCCATGTAGTCGGCGCTCTCCCGGACCCGCAGGTCGGCGTTCTTGGAGTGGCCGATGGCATCCTCGCTCCGCTTGGCGTTGCTCTGGGAGCGGCTGGAGATCTCGGCAATGGTGGCAGACAACTCCTGAACGGCGCTTGCCTGCTCCGTCGCGCCCTGGGCCAGGGCTTGAGCGCCGGTGGAAACCTGGTCGGAACCGGAGGAGACCTGCTCTCCGCTGAGGCTGATCTGGGCCAGGGTATCGCTGAGGCTGCGGTTGATCACCCGAATGGACTTGAGCATATTGCTCAGCTCGCCTACGTACAGATCCTCCACCTCGGCACGGCAGTTGAAGTTGCCGTTGCCCATCTCCTCCAGAAGGCGGCAGGCGTCCTTAATGACGCTGTCCAATACCTTCTGGCTGGTCCGCAGGGCGTCGCACATCTCACCCAGCTCGCTGTTGCTCTCATAGTCCACGGGAATGTCCAGCTTGCCCTCGCTGAAGCCCACCAGGGCGGCCCGGACCTTCTCCGTGGGAATCACGATGCTCTTGATGATGAGCAGCGCGATCCGGATGACAACGATCGTCGCGATGACCATCGCCACGATGATCGAGATGATCGCGATGGTGGAGATCATGCTCTGCCGGTCAATAATGTTGGCCTGCTCCGTCTGGAGCTTCTGTGCCAGGGCGTCGCCAGAGGAGGCGGCCTGCGCCAAAACAGGCGTACAATTACTCACAATCAAGCTGGCGGCACGCTGCTGGTCCGTCCGGGCCACCTGGCCGATTTCCTCCGCCTCGGCCTCCCAGTTCTCCACCAGCTTGACAAAGTTGTTCAGCTCCGTCTTGTCGTCCAGAGGGTAGATGCCGCTCAGCTTCGTCAGCTCTTCCTTCAGCTGGCTGATTTTGCTGTTGGCGGAATCAACGTTGTCCATGTCTCCGGACAGGACCGCGTCCCGCAGACTGCGGGCGGCGATGTTGTAGCTGATCCGGCACTCGGACACCAGCTGGTTGGACTCTACATACTCATCCAGAATGCTAGTGTATTGGCGCTTCTGCACGGTCATTAAAACCAGGGAGATGATGATGATAATCACGGAGACCACAATGGTAATGCCATACCCCATGACCAGGCTTTTCCTGACCTTCATATTTTTAATCATTTGCGTCTTCCTCCTCTTTACTTCTTGGCTTTCTTTCCTTATCTATGATCATCGGCTTCGCGGCTATACCACGTCGCCGTATCTTCCCTTCTCGACATCGCCGAAAATCTTCCCGTCCACCAATGTAATCACCCGCCGGCGCATGATGTTGACATACCGGCTGGCATGGGTCGCCATGATCACCGTGGTGCCCTTGCGGTTGACCTCCTGCAAAAGCTGAAACATGTCCCAGATGTTATCGTCATCCAGATTGGCGGTGATCTCATCCAGCACCAGAATAGGCGGGCTGTTGATCAGCGCCCGGGCCAGCTCCACCCGGCGGCACTCCCCAATGGACATCTCCACCGGATACCGGGACTCCACGCCCCGCATCCCCACCAGGCCCAGCACCTTTTTCACCCGGAGCTCCACATGCTTCGAGGTTTCCAAGCGGCGCCGGCCCACCTGGGCGGCTACCCAGAGATTCTCCTCCACGGTCATCTTGCGGATAAGGCTGTGTTCCTGCTGGACCCGGCCAAACAAAATGGCCGCCCGGTTCTGGCTCCAGGGAATCAGCTTGGAAAGATCCTTCTTATCCAGAAGCACCGAGCCCTTGTCGGGCCGCAGCTGTCCGGAAATCAGATCCAGCAGCGTGCTTTTCCCCGCGCCGCTGCTGCCGACGAAGAACACAAACTCCCCCTGTTTGATGGTAAGATTGATGTCTTCCACGCCGGTCTCATACTTTTTGCCCTTTTGTTCCTTCTGCTGCCGCCGGTCCAGCTTATAGTTTTTCGTTACGTTTTCCAGCGTAATCGTGGGCATATTCCCCGCCCCTGTCGTCCTGAAATCTTGCCCTCTAAGGAGGGGCTTCCCCGATGTCCGCCTAATACGCGCGCAAAGACGGGAGCCCGGCCGGTTCAACCAGCCGGAGCCCCGGCTTTCGCACGCTTATTCATTGGTAAACCGTCTTTTCTCTGGCCAGCTTCCGGTTGACCACCCGGTCCATATCCACAAGTTGCCGCAGAAGCCGCTGGTTCGCGCCAACCTGGCCCGCCAGCGGGGCCTCCTCCTCCGACGCCGCCTCCGCGCCCCGCAGGAGGCCGTCCAGACGGCGGCCATCCTCCGGAGGCAGAGACTTTTTCTGCTGCTCCAGGGCTTGCTGGGCCCCGGCCAGCTTGTCGGTGGGCTCCTGCCGCATGGAGACCAAAAGCTGTATCGCCACCCGGTCGTCCCGGTCCACGGCGTCCGCCAGCTGACGGGTCAGATCCAGAGCCTCGCTCAACGCGGTGTAGATTCGTTTCAGCTGCACATGGGCGTCTAAGAGCGCTGACGCTTCCATCCTGATCCCTACTTTCCTGAGTCTCCGCTTTTTTGCGCCTGGCGGAAGGCGTCCCGCAGCTCCGCCACCATGGATTTCACATGGGAGAGAACTTCTTTGCGGCGGCCGATCTTCGCCCGGCCCAATTCATAGGTAAAATACTCATAGAGCTGAGCCAGGTTCCCGCTGATGGGATACTGCCGGTCCAGTGTGGAGTCCAGATAGTCGATGATGGCGACGGACCGCTCAATGGAGGACTCATACACAGGGTAATTCTGCTGATCCAGCATAAGCTCCGCCTGAGACAGGCGCTTGTACAGCTCATCATACAGCAGCAGAAGAAGCTCCCCCTGGGTCATGGTATTGACACTCTGCTCCTTGTATTGCTGGAAGCCTTTCATATCCATTGTCTGTGGATCACCGCCTCTTTAAAGATCAGCCGCCCATCAGCTGGGAGAAGTAGGAGCTCTGAGAGTTCATCTGGGCGATGAGCTGCTCCAGACGGGAGAACTGATTGGTGTAGTGGTCAATCTGGCTCTCCATCTTGTCCTGCCACCGCTCAATCTCCTCGTCAATCCGGTTGAGTTCCTGCTGAATGGTGTTGTTGTACATGGTGCTGGGGGCCAGGGGAGAACCCGCCTTTTCCACCAGCACACCCTTGCCGCCCTCGGTCTTGCCAAAGGTGTCCAAGGGCTGCTTCAACGCCTGCATCAGTCCGTTCTGGCTGGCGCCGGCCTCGGTGCTGGCGGTAAACGCGTCCCGGACCTTGTCGGGGTCGTTGCTCAGGGCGGTCCGGAACTTCTCCTCGTTGAACTCCAGGGTGCTCAGGCCGTTGGCATAGCTCACGGTAATGCCCGCGGCCCGGAGGGCGTCGCCATGCTCGCCGGTCATGGAGATGGCGGAGGTCATGCGCTGGTAGAGGGAAGCCAGGTCCCGGTCGCCGAAGAGGATGCCTTGCTGGGCTTTTTCGTTCCAGTTCTTAATGAAGCTCTCGCTCTCGCCCTCTTCCTCCTCGGAACTCAAGGGCTCGTAATACGCGCCGTTGGACCGCTGGGCGGGGAGGGTGGAATAGGCGTCCTTGATCTCCTTGGCCATGGCGTTGTAGTCTTCCACCATCTGTTTAACCGCTTCCACGATCTTATCGGCGTCGGAGCTGGTTTCAAAGGTGACCGCCTCGGTGTCCACCTTGTTGTATCCGGTGACGTTTCCATCGGCGTCCTTGACCGCCTCATAGCCGAAGGTCCCCTTCAAAGTGACGGTCATTCCGTCCATCTGCACGTCGTTGGAGCTGCGGGTGAGCTCTCCCAGGGAGGTGCCGTTGACGGTAGCCTCGAAGATGGCGTCCTGTCCCTGCTGCAGCTTGCCGCCGTTGGCCAGGGTGATGATTCCGTCCTTGTCCGGGGTCAGGCCCGTGGTGTCGGTGCTTCCAAACAGGGCGGCGGAGAAGCCGTCGAAGCTGACGCCGCTGTTCGCGCCGGTTTCCTTGGCGCTGAAGGTCAGCTCGTTGGTCAGCTTGGAATAGCCCACCTTCACTCCGGAGGCGCTGTTGTTGTTCATGGCGTTGAAGACATCGCTCAGTTTGCTGTCCTCATTGAACTGGCCGACCTCTTTGCCGTTGACTTTAAAGGAATAGAGCTGCTTGCCGTTGGAATCCACCGCCAGCTTGGAGGTGGGATTGCCGTAGTCATCCAGCACATAGGCCTTTTCAAAGCCGGAGAAATCCTTGCCCTTCATCAGCTCGCCCAGGGTCTTGTTGGTGTTGAGGTAGCTGGTGACCTGCTTGCCTTCGCCAAAGCCCAGAACCTCACCCTTCGTAGAGTACACGGAGAAGGTGGAGCCGTTCTGCTTGGTCTCGAACTGGAATTGAACGCCTTTTCCGGCGCTTCCGTCCGCGTTGGCGTTGCTGACCGTGAGTTTCGAGGTGCCGTCGCTGTTTTTCCCAAAGGCGGCGTCAATCTTATCCTGGAACGCGGCGATGAACGCCTTGTCCCGGCGCTCCTGCCGGTCGGCCTTCGTCAAAGCCCGGGGATCGTCCTTCAGCGCCTTCTTCAGGCTCTCAATCTCCTTGTCCGTGAGGCCCGTGGTGTCCAGTTTGTTGATGATTTCGTCCGGAGTGGGCAGCTTGATGGTCTTGGTCTTGCCGTCCAGGGTAATCTCCATGCTGCCGCCCCGGGTCACCAGGTATTCGTAGGTGCTCATCTCCTCTTTCTTGAGGACGTCGGCGGAGGCGTTCAGGGTCTTGACCTGCTTGCCGTCCTTGCTGCTGAGCTCCTGTCCGCCCAGCAGCTCCTTCTTGACGCTGTCGCTGGCGGAGGAGATATAGACATTGTTCCCCTTGGGGTCGGTGAAGCGGATGCTGTCTCCGCTGACCTCGGCCTTGACGATGTTGTCCAGCAACTCCTTGCCGGTGTAGGTTTTGCTGCCGATGGAAACGCTCTGAGTCTCCAGCTGCCGGTTGATCTCGTCCGCCAGGTCTTGGGCGCTGTCATAGGTCTTAGTCTCGTCGAAATTGATGCTCAGATAGCTGAGGGTATTCTTGCCGCCGTAAGCCAGGGTCATATTCCCGGAGAAGCCGCTGATCTCCATGCTCTTGTCCAGGTCCATCGTCCCGGAGGCGGAGGCGCTGATCTGGGCGTCCCCAAAGGTGGAGGTGGTGCTGTCCAGCGCCGTGCCGCTGAGCTTATACGTGGCGGCGGTGGCCAGCTGCTTCACCCGGTCAATGCGTATGTCGCTGCTGGCCCGGCCAACGGCGGAAATCAAATCCTTGTTGGCTCCCTTGGATACGGTCTTCACCGCCTGGTCAAAGAAGCTGCTGGACATCAGGTTGTTGGCGGACCGGTAAGAGGTATACTTCGAGAGGAAGGAGGACATCTTGCTGATCATGCTCCGATAAGCGGTCTGCTTCCACTCCGTTTTTACCCGGTTCTTGTTTAACGCCGTGATTTTGTTTTTGTACGCGGATACCGCGTTTTCGATCATGCTCTCCGTGTCCATGCCGCTGGCAAGGCCAGAGATCACATTTCTTCTCCCGTAAATACTTCTGGAACTGCTTACGCCGCTGACTGCCATTCTAATGCAACCCCTTTCTGAAATAAAACCCTGTTCCCTGGAAACTGCCGCCCCGGGAACATCGAACTTAAAAATTTTTTTGATATTCCTCTATGTTTTTTTATCGACATATAGTATAATAAAAATAAGAGGTCCCCGTTTAGTTTTTACGGTAAGGAGGAAAATCCTTTGACACAGGTCATCACTGTCACGAACCAAAAGGGCGGCGTGGGCAAAACCACCACCGTTTCCGCGCTGGTCTGCGGCCTGAAGCAGCGGGGGGCGCGGGTCCTGGGCGTCGATCTGGACCCTCAGGGCAACCTCGGCTTCACGCTGGGCCTGGACATTGGGGAGTGTAAAACGGTTTACGATGTGCTCACCGGTTCCTGTCCCATCGAGCGGGCCATCTCCCGCACGGAGTACGGCGACATCCTCGCCTCGGACATCATGCTCTCCACCGCCGAGGTGGAGTTTACCGCTCCCCGGCGGGAGTTCATGCTCTCCCAGCAGTTGGATGTTGTCAAGCCTCATTACGACTTCATCATCATTGACACGCCGCCGGCGCTGAACATTCTGACCATCAACGCGTATGTGGCCTCCACCGGCCTCATCGTCCCCATGGAGGCGGAGGTGCTCAGCCTGGTGGGCGTCTCTCAAATCCAAGACACCATTGAGACGGTCCGCAAATCCTTCAACCCGGACCTGAAGGTCCTGGGCATTCTGCTGAACAAGTACGACCGCCGCCTGACCCTCTCCCGGGAGATTCTGGACCTGGCGGAGTCTGTGGCGGAACAGCTGGGCAGCCAGGTGTTCCGCACCAAGGTCCGCCGCAGCGTCAGCGTGGCCATGGCCCCCGCCCACGGGCAGAGCGTCCTGACCTACCAACCCAGCGGGAAGGCCTCCGCCGACCTTCGAAAGATTGTGGACGCCGTCGCGGGACCGGACTTTCCGGCTCCCCGGACATGGCGGTTCTAACCGTGCGATTTTTCTGATGAAAAGGAGATAGTTGTTATGGCATCGAACAATTCCAGCAAGACCGCTCACGTAATGAATCTGCTCAGCAAAAATCGGGGCGCGGCGGCCGAACCTCCCGCAGAGCCCAAGACGGAAACGCCTCCCCCAGCGGAGAGCGCCGCTCCCCAGCCGGAAGCGCCCGCCGCGCCGGCGGCTCCTGCGGCTCCCCAGGTGGCGCCCATCATCTCATCCATCAACGCCGACGCCGCGGTCTCTTCTCAGATCAAGGACGCCCTGGAAGCGGAGCTGACCGGCGCGGAAACTCCGGCTCCCCAGCCGCCCGTCCGGCAGGAAGCCCCTCCCCGTCCGGAGCCCGCCCGGCAACCGGAAGCGCCCGCCGCGGAACCCGTCCAACCCCAGGCGGAGACGCCTCCCCCTGTCCAGAAGGAACGCTCTGCCGGAAGCGAGGCCGCCTCCTACATCAACGTTATGCAGCTTTTGGTGGATGAAAAGGCGGACGAATATATGAAGATGTTCGGCATCTGCTGCTGTGAGCAGTGCCGGGTGGACGTGCGGGCTTACGCTCTGAACCACCTGCCGCCCAAGTACGTGGTCCTCAGCGAAAACGAGCGGATTCCCCGGCTCACCGTGTACGAAAACCGGTTCAGCAGCGATGTCACCGCCCAGCTGATCCAAGCCTGCAAGAAGGTTATGCTCACTCCTCACCACTCCAGGGCGGACGATTGATCCGGTTTGGAAAGAGGCCCCGAACGGGGCCTCTTTTTTCATGGAAACGTGCCGCAAAGCGATTCAGCCCGGCGAAGTCCTTGTCGCCGGGCTGAAAGTTTTCCTATTTCAGCTTCCTGCCTTACTCGCCACTCTCAGAGGCGGGGGGCGCTTCCTCCCCCTGCACCTGGCCGGCCGCCGTGCTGCTCAGCTGCTCCCAAAGCACATTGACATTTTCCATGCAGTTGAAATAGACGTTGGTGAGGATCTGATTGGGAATTCCCAACTCCTCCGCCAAGGCAGTGATGGCGTTCCAGTTGGCCGCCTCATAGCTCAGCAGCAGCTCGTAGAGCTTGCCGCAGCGGCCTTCCTTCTTGGTAAGGGCATCCCGCACCACATCCGCCACAGGCAGCTCCTCCAGAATTTCCTCCAGAGGCGCGTCCACCAGGTGGTTCAGCGTGGAGAACATACCCATCAAATAGGCCTCCGCCGGGGAGATCGGCATGTTTTTGGCGTACTTCATCAGCTCCTTGCAGAAGGAGGCCCGCATGAAGGAGCGCTTCAGGAATTCCTCCGTTCCCGCCTCGGCGGCCTCGGTGCTGACGCTGGCGCTGAGGAGGTAGATCCACTGCTTCAGCTGTCCCAGGCCCAGGGTCATGATGGCCTGATGGACGGTGGTGGCCCGGTTCCGCAGGGCGAAAAAGGCGGAGTTGGCCACCTTCAGCAGGTTATAGGTCAAGCTGGCGTCCATGGAGATCAGCTGCTCAATCTCGTCCACGTCCGGCTCGTCCCGGGTGATGGCCACCATCAGGCGGAAAAAGCTGGACTGGAGATAGGCGCTGGAGTGGACCCGGGTGGTCATCTGCTCGGCCACGTAAGCGCCCTCCAGACCGTCGGATTTCAGCGCCAGGGCTTTACGGTACTCATCCTCCGTGGAAATATTGGTGATGATGCATTTTTTCTGCATGCTGTGGGCCACGTCGATGATGTTGTGCATAGCCGAGTCCGGCGTGGTCTGAACATTTACTTTGATGTAATCAATGCTGTCCAGCAGGGCCAGATACCGGGGGGCGAACTGGAACTCGTTCACCGCCACCTTATAGCCCTCCTTGGCAAACTGGTTGACAAAGTGCATGGACAGCGGGTGGATGATGACGCTGTCGTTGATCTGGATCACAAGCTCCGACTTGTCAAAGAGCCGGGGAGTCTTCTTCATCAGCAGCGTCGTCGTGAAAGTCATGAAGTTCAGGGAACCCCGCAGCGTCGTGGTGCTGTTCTGTGTGAGGAAGCTGTAGATCGTGTCGGCGGAGGCGAACTCCTTGGCCTGGGGATTCTCCACGGTAAACGCCTGATTTTCCCCATGGTACAGGATCTCATGCCCCAGTATCTTCCCCTCGGGATCCTTGATCGGCTGCCTTACGATGTATTTACTGCTCATGATATCCCTCCGCGATTATTCCTGCCGGCCGGTTTCTTCCAGCAGATGGTCAATTACCCGGACCAGATGGCCGATCTCCGGCTTGCTCATCTGCTCGTCGGCGCCCAGTTCCTTGCCCTTGCGGCGCATCTCCTCGGTAATCAGGGAGGAGAAGATGATCACGGGCAGGTGCTTGAACTCCCGGTCATCCTTGATCAGCTTGGTCAGCCGGTGGCCGTCCATCTGGGGCATCTCAATGTCCGTAATGACCAGGGACAATTTTTCGTCCAGCTTCGGGTCTCCCCGCAGGCTGTTCAGGTAATCCCAGAGCTTGCTTCCGTCGGGGAACATCCTGGTGTTGACATAGCCGGATTTGTGGAGCGCCTCCTCAATCATCTTGCTCAGCAGCACCGAGTCCTCCGCTACCAGAATCACGGCGTCGCTCCGCTGGCGCTCGCCCAGCTGGTCGATTTCGGACATCTGGATGGTCGTCTCCGGGGCGATCTCCGCCACGATCTTCTCAAAGTCCAGGATGGTCACCAGATCATCCCCGCACTGGGCGATGCCGGTGGCGATGCCCTCGTTTCCCCCGGTCACGGTTTTGTCGGGCTTTTGGATGCTGGTCCAGGAAATCCGGCTGATGCCCACCACCGTATGTACCCGGAAGGCGATGTTGATCTTGTTAAAATTCGTAATGATGAACAGGTCTTTTTCCCGCTTCTCATCGGAGAGGCCCAGAAGATAATTGGGCAGGTCCACCACGGTGATAACCTTGTCTCTCGGCTTAAAGATGCCCTCCACCGCCGGGTGAGCGTGGGGCATATGCTTCACGGGCTGAGAGACCAGAATCTCCTTGACCTTCGCCACATTGATGCCATACAGGCTCTCATTGATGGTGAATTCCATGACCTCGATCTCATTGGTGCCGGACTCCAGCAAAATCCCCCGCTTGTCCTCTTCCAACAACATTCCGAACACTCCTTTCAATGGCTGTCTCCTCCAGCTGCAAAAAATAGAACGCTAAAAAATCATTTCCTGCCGTCCGTAGCAACGGATACAGGCCAGGCCGTTGGAGGGGTCGAAGAGAAGCGTCCGGGCCACGGACCCGCCCACGTCCTCCTTCAAAAGCTGAATACCCTCCCGTTTCAAATGCGCGCGCACACTTTCAATGTTGCGCTGGCCAATGTTTCCCAGGGAGCCGCCGCTGACCTCGAACATTTTGGCCCCTCCGGCGATCTTCGCCGTAATCCGGGACCGCAGGGCCCCCTTGGACTCCATTATTTTCAAGGTCTCCCGAATGCCGGTGTCGGCGTATTTCATGGTGTTTTTCCGTCCCGGCTCCATATTCAGCGGCAGCATAATGTGAATCAGTGAGGCCAGCTTGATCTTCTGATCATACAGACAAATCCCAATGCAGGACCCCAGTGCGTACGTGATCAGCATGCCGTTGCCCTGCGCCATTTTCATGTCTGCAATTCCAACTGTGATCTTAGTCTCCACTATTCACGCCCAGCTTCCTTAATAAAAAGTTCAGCGACCGAATATCCGGCGACAACA
>CAJUQQ010000001.1 GCA_910588175.1 uncultured Oscillibacter sp. | reverse complement strand
TAACTCTCTTCCTTCCCGTTGTTGGAGTTTTTACCGTTTTTCGACACTCTGAGAGCCGCCAGATGGCGGCTCTTTTCTATTAACGAATAAAACCGCCATGCCAGAAAAGCCAGCAAAGTGCGATTCTTGCCCTCCGCTTACGGTTGTACCGGCGGTACAGCTCATACCGCCTGCTCCACTTCCAGCGCTTTATCTGCATCCGTTCTGTCGGGTTATTGATCGGGCAGACCGCTGCCAGCTCATCCACCAGAGCTTCAAAATCCGCATACTTTTTCTCATCTTCCTGTTGGGTCAGCACACGGTGAGAATGGCTGTTGGGCCGAACATAAACCGTGTACAGCTCCTCCCGGATAGTCGGACAAGGGTGCCTGTACATAAACGGAAGGAGCATCTGGAAATTCTGTCCCACGTCGTACTCGGGGATTTTCCGCTGTGGATAAATGGAGAAGAACGCTTCCAGGCGCAGCATGTAACATCCACAACACACAAAGCTTCTGTTGAGCAAGATGGGGAAAAACAGATTTTCTTCCTCCAAGCATCCTTTCTTCTCCTGGGGCCGGGCTGTGGAGCCGTCCTCATAGCGATAGCGGCTCAAGGAGCGGACACACTGATACTGCGGATTTGCCCGGAGAAACTCCACCCTTCTGCGTATGGAATCCGGTTCCAACTCATCGTCGCTGTCCGGCCAGATTAAAAATTCCCCCGTAACCAGCGGCAAACCACGATTAATGGCGGCGGAAGCATTCCGGTGCTCTGCGCGAACGATCTGGAATGAAAACCCCCGAGCTTGAAATTGCGCTTGAAACTCCTGTGCTGTTTCGACGGTTCTGTCCTGAGACCCGTCATCCACCAGAATCATTTCCAGATGATCCCAGGTCTGGGCGAGGATGGAGCGCAGCAGCCGGTGCAGATGCCGCTCTCCGTTATAGACGGGCGTTACCACGGACACGCGGTCTCGTACCCCTACATAATTTCTCATACTTTACCGTATCCTTACCAGCTTCCGGTTTTCCAACCGGTAGACATATTCACATTCGTTGGCCAGATTGAGATGATGGGTCACCAGCAGAAGGGTTTTATCCCCTCTCATCTTTCGAATAGAGTCAATTACCGCGCTTTCAGTATCCGCATCCAGGGCGGCGGTGGCCTCATCCATAATCAAAATTTCAAACTGTTTATAAAGAGCCCGGGCCAAGGCAATGCGTTGACGCTGTCCGCCGGAAATGGCGACGCCGTTTCGCCCGATCAGCGTGTCCAGGCCGTCGGGCATCTCCTGGACATCCTTCCATATCTGGGCGTATTTCAGGCATTCCATCAGACGTTCCTCGTCCTCGTCCACCATAAAGGCCACATTGCTCCGGATGGTATCGTCGTTTAAGTAAACCGTCTGCGGAATATAGCTGACCACATTGCCAATGTCCGCCCGGCAGGGCCCTTGACCGTCTGTTTCCTCTACAATATCAAAATCATCGTACCAGATATGCCCCGATTGCGGATGAAGCAGGCCCAAAATTAAATCCAAGAATGTCGTCTTTCCCTCCCCTGACGGCCCAACAATGGCGACGGAGCGCCCCGCCGGAATGTCAATGGAGGCGTTTTCAAAAATAGATTTTCCGTTAGGATAATGGAAACTCAAATTTTCCACATGAATTCCCTGGTTCAGTGTGACCTGCTTTTCCCGCAGCCGCGCCCTGTCCGCCTGTTTTTGCTGCAGCACATTGTGTTGATTCAGGGCCGCCTCCAGCGCCTCATAATATTTAGACGCGTATTGCAGACTGGTCACGGAAGAGGAAATCCGATTGGAAACCGACAGCAGCCGGGAAAGCAGCGTAATATAAATCACCGCCCCAGGAAGGACGCTGGACAGATTCATCCCCATTGCCAGAACAGCGGCCAAAAGGAAAAACAGGGCCGCCTGCATAAAATCGTGGAGTATGGTCCCCTGTGCCTCCCGCATAAGCGTATAGCTTTTCTTTACCTGTACACAATCCTCACTGGCCCTGCGGTATTTTTCCAGCAGTCTGCCCCTTCGGGAATCCACCTTAATTTCCTTATAGGAACCGAAGGCGGTGGAAACAAGGCCGGCGGCGTGAATCTCCATCCGCCGCATTTTCTCTCCGCAGCGGACCACGTACACATGGCCAAACAAATAAAACGCGATGGTAAGCGCGGCTGTCAGCAGACAGCTGATGATACCGATTCCCCGAGCTGCGTAAATAATCATCAAGGAATAAGCCGCCGCGGTCAGGATATCAACTATCAAATTCACATAAGAGACGATCATTCCGGCACAGACAGAGGGATCTGTCCGCACACTGCTGATAGCCTGGGCGATTGTTTTTTGATTGTGCTCCTCCAGCTCTTCCTCCCCAAACAGTTTGTAAACCTTTAAAGACCAGGCATGGGAGACATTTATGGTCAAGAGTGTGGAACAGCGATTTTTCAGAAGCTTAAAACCCCCGGCCAACAGCAGGACAAAGGCAAGGAACACAATCTGTCCGGGCATCTGCTCAGAATCCTCTAAGCGAAAGGCCTGCTGTGCCACCGGTATAAATCGGGATACGCCAAACAGGTCCACCGCCGGGCTGAGCAGGCTCAGCAGCGTGAACAGAACAAAAAATCTCTGCTGAGGCTTCTCCAGCAATTGCAGCAGCTTAAACAATGTACGCATCGCCGGATATCCCCCCCTTCCTATCGCTGCGCTCAGCGAAACAGACGCAGCCAAAGTGAAAATGGCAGAATGTGCCTCAGGCGCAGATAGAACTGCCGTCTGGGATGTTCTTTGACCGGTTCCCGCAGCCGGGGCTGACGGTCATTGGCCACCGCCTCCCAGTCACAGGCAAACCAATCCGTTTCGGGCCGAATTTGTTCCCACAACTGTTTTCCCTTGGGGGAGTGGCAGACTACCGCCGAACAGCCCAGGCCGTCGTTATCAAAGCCGGGGTGAACCTGTTCAATGCCCCAGAAATCCCCCAGCGTGATGTCGCTGCTCCTGTCTGCGGTGCAGTACCGGCAGCGAAAACAAGACGGCCGGATGTTCACGTTGCGGAAAAATGTGCGGCAGTACTGGTCGCCGTCAAGGGAGCAGATATATTCCGACTCCCCCACCTGGACCGCGCGGGTATGTCCGTTGTCCCGGTTCCGCTTGTCCCGAAAGAAAAACGAGCGGAAAGAGCCGCCATACCGGCGCTCCAGATATGTTATGTAACGCTTCCAGATTCCAGGCGAGGGAACGCCGTAACAAATCAGGTCCACCAAAAGCAGCCCCTTTCGGTTTTCCCCAAGGAATACCCGCAGAGCATCCGCTTGGCAGGGCGTTCCGCAGAAGAGGACCGGCCGTCCCTCCCGCAGCTGCCCCTCTATTTGTTCCCATACCCGGCTCAGGTCGCTTTGCACGTACTTCGTCCGGGATATCCGGGAAATATCCGCCTCGGTTTGGATTTCCGTGTGCCGCACCGTCCCGTCCTCCAAAAGCGCCGCGCCCCATACGGTTCCCCCGCTTCTCAGCATATTGGCCGCCAGCAGAGGAAAGATTCCCCCGGAGGACCCCAGAAGGCGCACCCGTTCCTCCTTCGCTTTCGCGCCGAAGCAGAGGGGTTCCTCCTCGGAAGGCGGCGGTTCCTCCATGAGAGGGCATGTCCGGTCGCAAAGGCCGCATTCCGTACAGAGCGCGGCACGGATCTGAGGATATAAAAAGCCGTCCCCGTCACTCCGCAATGCAATCGCGCCATGCGGGCAAACCGCCGCGCATGCGCCGCAGCCAGTACAGCGTTCTTTTTCTACCATATTGTCCCTTTCCTGAACCTCTTGGGCAGCTGTCTTTACCGGTCTGGCAGCAGCGTCCGCTTCCATGCGCAAAGCGTTTCGCTCCACAGTCTCAGTTGATTGACCTGGTAAAAAGCGGACATATCCCCTGTCAAAACACTTTTATAAAACGCATAGACCCGCAGGCCCAAATATAATCCGCAGATACGCAAGATCCTGCCCCAATTCCTCACGGCCAGCCGGGCCTGTCCCAGAAGCCACTCCCCATTCTCCGACGTGCGGAAAGAATGAATGATCCGGGCAGCCCGCTTTTTATCCGCTTCCGTTCGGAGGGGAACATCTACAAACATCCGGATATAAACAACGCCGGCGCAAATGTACGCAGGCGGACAAGAGGCGTCCAAATACTCGTTCCATGATCTGGTCAGGCAAAGCATCCAATAAAGAAGCTCCTGCTCATTACTGGTGTGCATAACAGAATCCGCATGTTGCCGGTAAATGTAAAACATTTGTGGAATATACCGAAGGTTCTGACAGCAGGCGGTGTACCGGAAGAAAAAATCCATGTCCTCATAAATTTTTTGGCCGTCTTTGAAGCGCAGATGATGGCGTTCAATGATATCGCGCCGCCATACCTGACTGTTGACAGACCAGCCCAATTTGTTATTTAAAATCCACTGGCATAAAAAACGATGCTTTTTGCGCAGCGTTGGGAATTGAATGAGCATCGCTTCCAGATGAAAAATACGGTATGAATTGGACTCTTCCTGTTCGTCCCGAGCCATAATGCCACCCACACAGAGGTCACAGCCTTCCCGCTCATAGGTGGAGACCATTTCCGCTGCCATCGTCTCCAAAACCCGGTCATCCGCGTCCAAAAAGTAAACATAGTCCCCCCGCGCTGTGTCCAGTCCCGTGTTCCGCGCCGAGCTGACGCCGCCGTTGACCTGATGGGTTACCCGAATTCGCGGGTCTCTCCGCGCATAGGCGTCGCACAGCTCCCCGCTCCCATCCGTAGAGCCGTCATCCACCAGGATAATTTCCAGATTCGTATACGTCTGGGCACATAATGAGTCAACACAAGTTCTCAAATAATCTCTTTTATTATAGACCGGAACGATCATGCTGACCAATGGGCCGTTTTTCACCTGTTTCGCCGCCTTTCGTATCGGGTCAAGGTTTCCCGCTCCGCCGCGCCATTTTCAAATATTCTCGGCAAGGAAGCGTTCAGACCGCTCCCGTTCCGAGGAAAGCCGGCTTCTCACCTGCTCCCAGTCCGTATTCTTCCAAACCTCCGCAGGGTCGGTATCCTTGTCTAATTCCCACAGATGAGAGAGCAGCCCCAGTCTTTCCAGCAGATTCCTCTGTCGATTGCCCAGCACATCCTGGCAATAGGTGAGAAATGGTTTCTCATACAAAATGGAAAAGACCGTCCCATGAAACGAGCTGGTAAGCACGCAGTAGGCGTTTTGCACGTACCCAATAAACTCTGCCGGGCCAACCCCGGAGGCCGGTTCAAAGTTCCGCAGCCGATGCGTGCTTCCCGGGTTCGCCAAAGCAATCAGCTTTTTCCCCAGCCGCGCGGCAAACGCCTGCGCCCAGCGCAGCAGGTGTTCTCTGCAGGGCATCATATAGAGGAGTACATAATCCTTTTCCGGCGGAACCTTCCCGATTTTCTCCCATTCGGTCCGGTCCAAGAGCAGCGTGGGGTCCAGCGCGTGACAGACCTCCCGCCCTAAAAGCTGCCGCGCGAAAGCCGCGCCAGCCTCCTCCCGAACAGAGACCGCGTGAAAACCGCCAACGCGCCGAATAAACTCTTCCCGGTCTGCCTCCGGGAGAGCGTCCTCACCAAAGCTGGCCGCATAGGAAATCAGGCGGCAATTTCCCCTTTGCGGGATATTGCCGGTATATGCGTCGGCCAGTCCAAGGGTGATCTTCGGATTCCAGACCTGATCACTTCCAATCACGACGCTTTTAAAGGGCAGAAACGAAAGATCTTCCGTCTTACGGATCGGAGCTTCGGAGGTAAGATAACGGCGGCGGAAAGCCCTCATGCGCAGACGCCGCCGTTCAAAGCGCCCGGCCACCCGTAAATTCCAGCGTACGCTTTCGCGTAGGAGCTGATAACGTGGGACATGATCTTCCAGTTCAGCCTTGAATGGGCACAACCAGTAGGTACAGGTCAGCCAATACGGGGCATAGGGAATCACGCGTACCTGCTCTCCCCGCTTTTCCAAATAGTGCTTTAACGCGTAGGTCTGAAGCATCGCGCCATGGTTGTCCGCCCAGTGAAAGGTCAAAATACCGATCAAGGCAATTTCCTCCTTTTGTGCGGAATGACCGGCCTGAGCCGTGGACTTTTTTTCAGGGAGACATATTTTTATCCGGAAGGCAGAGTTCTTTCCATTCGAAAAGTATCTCATTCCACTTTCTCAGTTGATTGACCCAATTGAAGGCAGCCATATTCCCGGACAAAATGCTCTTGTAAAATCCATAGACCCGCAGGCCCAAGCCCCATCCGCAAACACGAATGATTTTATCCCTATTTCTGACGGCCAGCCGGGCCTGTCCCAATAACCACTCCCCATTCTCCGATGCCCGGAACGCGTCAAAGGCTTGGACGATTTGCCGCTGATCCGCCTCGATCCTTGGAATGTCGTTTAACAATCCACATACCACGCAAATCACTCCGGCGCAGATATAAGACGGCGGAAACGCGGATTGCCCTTCCAAAGTGCGCTCCCATAACCTGGCGAGGCACAGCATCCAATGAATCCGCTCTTGCTTGGCGGCAGTATGTATGGCAGAATCGCCGTGCTGCCGGTAAATATAAAACGTCTTGGGGATAAACCGAAAATTCCGGCAGCAGGCCACGTACCGAAAGAAAAAGTCCATATCCTCATAGATCTTTTGGCCGGTTTCAAACCGCAGATGATTCCGCTCGATCGTATCGCGCCGGAACAACTGTGTACACGCGGACCAGCCAAACTGGGAATACAAAATCCGCTGGCACAAAAATTGATGCTTTTCCCGCGGGGTTGGAAATTGGAAAAACAGCGGCTCCGGATGAGTAAGGCAGTGGGAATTGAATTCATCCTTCTCATCCAGAACCATGATTCCTCCGACACAGAGGTCACAGCCTTCCCCCTCTAAAACGGCGGTCATTTCTGAAACCATTGTGTCCAAAACCCGGTCGTCGGCATCCACAAAGCAAAGATAGTCTCCCCCTGCCGCGTCCAGGCCCGTGTTTCGCGCGGAACTGGCGCCGCAGTTGGGCTGATGAATCACCCGAATCCGCGAATCCTCCCGGGCGTACGCGTCGCATAGTTCCCCGCTCCCGTCGGCAGAGCCGTCGTCCACCAGGATGATCTCCAGATTTGTATAGGTCTGCGCGCGTAAGGAATTGACACAGGTTTCCAAATAATCGCGCTTATTATAAACAGGAACAATCATGCTGACCAGGGAATCCCTCCGCACGAAGTCCGCCCCCTTCACCGCCAAGGATGGATTCTTCCAGCTCCCGCGCAATTTGCGGAACGCCTGCCATTACTGCCGGTGGTTTTTACGTGAGAATAGTTTATCATAACTGTTAAGATTTTGCAACACCGGTTTGCGGCTTCCTCACAGATTCCAGAATACCCGCACATCCCCTTTCTCGCGGATCACGATTTTCTGTATAACCGTCATAGCAGCCGCCTTTTTCCGGCTGTATCCGGCGTCTTTCCAGGCCGCGGCCAGGTCAACGGCGGCCTCTGACCAGCCCTCTTTCCGCTCCTCAAGCCGCTTTTTCAGCGCCATCCGCTCTTCTTTGAGCTGTGCGGCCTTCCGGTTGGCAATCGCCAGCAGATCATCTTGAAATCCGCCGGACAGCATCGCGTCCAACAGCTGTCGCTCCGACTGCTCAACCGCCTTGATTTTCAGCTTCAAGTCGTTGATCCCAGCGGTATCCTCCCTCCGGACAAGGATCTTCTCCGCCTTTAAATCTGCCAGCTTCCCGGAAATGCAGGCATCTATCATATGTTCCAGGTCCTCCGCGTAAACGGTTACCCCCGGTCCTGTGCAGATTCTCTTGTGGGTTTTTCCCGTACAGCAGAAATATCGTCTTACCTCGCCGCTTTTGCCCAGGGTCCCTTTGATGGTAGTCATTGTATGGCCGCATTTTTCGCAGATTACCTTCCCAGCCAGCCAGCTGGTAGGATTGCGATAGCTATTGGTAATCCGCCGGTTTCTCTCCAGCTTTTGCTGGCATT
Source organism: uncultured Oscillibacter sp. (assembly GCA_910588175.1). GTDB lineage: Bacteria > Bacillota > Clostridia > Oscillospirales > Oscillospiraceae > Oscillibacter. The sequence continues at coordinate 165,288 of CAJUQQ010000001.1, read as the reverse complement.
TCAGCCAGACGCCGGAGTCCACAACGCCGGGATGGGTCAGAAGCACCAGCCTCATATCAGACCAATCCGAGCTGTCGGGATCATGCTTGGTACGGCCATAGAGCTGCGCGCCCCGCTCCCCGGTAAACTGGAGCATATCGCCCGCTATGCGGACGCCGTGCCGCTCGTAGTAGTCGTAGATATCAAAGTCCGCCTTGACGTAGATGGGATTTTTAAGCAGGGCGGACAGCTTCGCCGTTGTCCAGCTGCTCCCGTCCAACGGCATTTTCCCCTCGGAGACCAGGATATCCAGCAGCAGCCGCAAGGATACGGTTTCCTCCGCGTAGGCCTCAAAGATGTACTGAATCTGTTCCACCTCGGAGGGAATCGGGTTGAGCTTTTTAGTTTTGATGTTGTGAATAACCGCCGGCACCAGTTCAAAGCCATAGGGGCGCCGGCCCCCCATATAAAATCCCATCTCGCTCCGGTGGATATAGGCTTGCGTGACACGGGTGATAATGGATGTCCGTTCGAACTCGGCAAACACCATCAGCAGCTTGACGATCATCTCTCCGTAGGGAGAGGAAGTGTCAAACGCCTCCTGGGAGGAGACAAATTCCACCCGGTGGGTCTTGAACTCCTGCAAAATATTCACGAAGTCCGGCAAGGAACGGCTGATGCGGTCCAGCTTGTAAACGATGACCTTGCGGACCTCCCCCTGCCGGACCAGCCGCATCATCTTCTGAAAGCCGTCCCGGTTGACGTTGCCGCCGGAAAAGCCGTTGTCCACAAAGGTTAAAATCTCCTCGTCCCGCTCGTCCGGCTTGACGGCTGACCGGCAGTATTCCAGCTGGGTTTCACAGCTGATACTGTTTTCCCGCTCCACGGATTTTCGGGCATAAAGAATAATGGCCGTGGAGAACCCCCTCCTTCCCGCACGAAAAGCTAGGGCCTGGGAAATCAAGCGGAAACTGGTTCATCCGGCCTGGTCAGGATGCCGGCCAGCTCCTCCAGCAGGCGCTCCCGGCCGTTATTGCCGCTATCCGGCACAACCAGGTGTTCTACCGCACAGGTCCGGCCTCCGCGATTGGTGTACTCCGTCTTCAGATCCGCCATAGCGTATTCCTCCTGCATATTCCCGCAAAACTCCGGCAGAATGGGAATCCACGCTGCCCAAAACTAACATATGCGGAGCGGCCCGGCAAATTTCCTTAACTTGATCATTTCGGCGAAGGACTCCGCCTGGCAAAGGACAAGTTGAACGAAAAAAATGTCTACTATATGAACCCGGCTTTTGACAAATAAGAAGAACGAGCGGCGGGAAATCCGCCGCTCGTTCCAGCCTGTCGAAAAAGTCTTTTCGACAGGCTGAGCAAGTTTATAAAACTTCAAAAAAGTTTTGTAAACTTATTGATTGAACATGAAAGACACCCCTGATGGGTTTCTTTCATACTATCTTCCTTTCCGAAAACTGAAAGCAATCCGTTTTTTCGACAGTCTCGAACGAGCGGCGGGAAATCCGCCGCTCGTTCTCTTATTCCAGCATCTTGGCGAACTCTTCTTCCGTCAAAACCGGAATGCCCAAGTCCTCCGCCTTTTTCAGCTTGCTTCCCGCGGCCTCCCCCGCCACCACATAGGTGGTTCTCTTGGAGACAGACCCGGCGGCTTTGCCGCCCCGCTCCTCAATGAGCGCCTGGGCGGCTTTCCGCTCAAAACGGCTGAGCGTGCCGGTTAGGACAAAGGTCATCCCGGCAAAGCGCTCGTCCAGCAGTTCCGCCGTGCTTTCCATATTGACTCCGGCGGCCTTCAGGCGGGCGATCAGGTCCTTGGCCTGGGTAGAAGACAAATAATCCAGCACGCATTGAGCCGTCACACCGCCCACATCGTCGATTTCCGTCAGTTCCTCCAGACCGGCGGCGCAGAGATCATCCATGGTGCGGAAATGGGAGGCCAGCACCTTTGCCGCTTTCTCCCCCACCTGCCGGATACCCAGTCCGAAAATCAGACGGGACAAGTCGTTGGATTTGGAACGTTCAATGGCGGCCAGCAGATTTTCGGCGGACTTCTTCCCCATCCGTTCCAGCTTCGCCACCTGTTCCGCCTCCAGGCCGTAGAGGTCCGCCGGATTGGAAACCATGCCGTTTTCAATCAACAGCTGTACCACGGCGGGGCCGCATCCGTCAATATCCATGGCGTTCCGGCTGGCAAAGTGGGTCAGGTTCCGCAGCAGTTGAGCGGGGCACTCCGCCCCGGTGCAGCGGATGGCCGCGCCGTCCTCATCCCGGCGGACCGGTGCGCCGCATACCGGGCAGACCTCCGGGAAACGATAGGGCTCCGTCCCCTGGGGGCGCTTGGAGAAATCCACCTCCACCACCTCCGGGATGATCTCCCCCGCTTTCTGCACAATGACGGTATCTCCCACGCGGATATCCTTCTCCGTGATGAGGTCCTGGTTGTGCAGCGTGGCGTTGGTAACAGTAGTCCCTGCCAGACGGACAGGTGTCAGTACAGCTTTGGGCGTCAGCACCCCGGTGCGGCCCACCTGTACAACGATATCCAGCACCTTGGCGGGTTTTTTCTCCGGCGGATACTTAAACGCCGCCGCCCACTTGGGAAATTTTGCCGTACTCCCTAACTTTGCACGGTCCGTCAAGGAATTTACCTTCACAACCGCCCCGTCAATTTCGAAAGGATATTCCATTCGTTCCTCGTTGATTCGAGCAATTTCCGCCTGACAGGCGGCGGTACCGGAGAGGGTTTTGTGAGGAATCACCCGGAAACGCTGGGAGGCCAGATAATCCAGTGTCTCCTGATGAGAGACAAATTCTCGTCCCTCCGCCAGTTGGAGGTTAAAGACCTGGATGTCCAGTTTGCGGTCCGCGCAGACCTTCGGGTCCAGCTGCCGGAGGGAACCGGCGGCGGCGTTCCGCGGATTCGCCAGCAGAGGTTTCCCCTGGAGTTCCAGCTGGGCGTTCAGCTCCTCAAAAACGGCTCGGGACATATAGACCTCGCCCCGGACGATGAGACGGGGCAGCTTGTCCGGCAGACGCATGGGAATGGAGCGGATGGTCTTCAAGTTCTCGGTCACATCCTCGCCCTTCTGACCGTTGCCCCGGGTGCCTCCCCGGACAAAGATGCCGTCCCGGTACTCCAGGGCCACAGACAGCCCGTCCACCTTGGGCTCTAGGGAATAGGAGGTCTCCCCGTCTTCCAAGGCCTCGTCCACCCGCTGGAAGAACTCCGCCACCTCTTCCGGACTGAATACGTCCTGAAGGCTCTCCAATGGGACCTCATGAACATAGGGCGCAAAGCTTTCCAGTGGTTTCCCGCCGATCCGCTGGGTGGGAGAATCCGGAGTCACCTCCTCCGGGTGCTGGGACTCCAACTCCTCCAGACGGCGGTTGAGCCTGTCATATTCATAGTCGCTGATTGTGGGCGCGTCCAGCACGTAATATTTGTAGCCATGCTCGTTCAGCGCGTCCCGCAGCTGCTTGATCTCTTCGCGATAGTCCATAGGTCCTCCTAATTCAGTATATAATCCTTGGCGTCGCTCTCGTAGCTTTCCGGCGTAGAGCTGAAATAGGTGTAGGTATCCGGCACGGAACCCACAATGACGGTCTCCGCCACGGTGACGGCGTTGGAAACCGTGGTCGCCGTGGAAAATCCCGGCAGCAGGATGCTGACAGCCACGTCAATGTTCAGTACAATCTGGTGTTTGGTCTGATTGATACCCGCCGAGGTGAAGGCGTTTTCAAAATTCGCGGAGGAGGAGCCCACCGACTCCATCCGCACGGAAATCCTGGGCCCCCGCCCCGCCAGAAGCACGGAGCCGCTGAGACTGCCCACCGGAATGGACAGCTCCCTGGTGGAAACCTGGTCAATCCTGGCCAGGATGATGTCCAGGATGTTGGATTGCAGGCGGTTGAAGGCCGCCATATTGCTGTAGATAGCGGTAATCCGTCCCTCGTTGTCTTTTTCAAAGGTTATCAGGTCGCTGTAGGTGATGTTGCCGCTGTCGATGGCCTCGTCCACCGCCTCGGAGACAATGCGGTTGACCATGTTGGAGACCCGGGTGGTGGCCAGACTTACCAAAATGGGCCGCATCTGTGTTGTAGCGAATATCACAACCGACAGCATGGCCGCTGCAGCGGAAAAAGCCAGAACCCCCAGCAAATTCCGCCGGGTCATCCGCCTTCGGTAATAGAAAAAGCTCACAGACGATCACCTCCCCAGCCATCCTATGCGCCGGGAGCCTGACCTTATTTCAGCTCGTTGACCATCTCCTTGAAAATTCTTCCCCGCTCCATGAAGTTGGCAAAGCGGTCAAAAGAGGTGCTGGCAGGTGAGAGAATCACCACATCTCCCTCTCTCGCCCGGCTCCGGGCCAGGGAGACCGCCTGACGGTAGTCTTCCACATCCACGATTTCCAAACCGCCGTAATTATCCGCCCGCTCCACGGAAGCACGGATTACCCCGGCCGTGGCCCCGCAGAGAATCAGCAGCTTTACGCGCTCGTTGACCACCGGGCCCAGGCTGTCATAGGAGATCCCCTTATCTTTTCCCCCGGCAATAAGGATAACCGGCTCCGGGAAGGAATTCAGCCCCGCAATGGTCCGGCTGGGACTGGAGGCGATGGAGTCATTATAATACCGCACGCCGTCCAGCTCCCGCACCAGCTCGATCCGGTGCTCCACTCCGCCAAAACTCTTGGCGAAGTCCCGGATAACGCTGTCGGGAACCAGCCCGTCTACGGCGGCGACAGCGGCCATGTAGTTTTCCACATTGTGAACCCCGGGGAGTTTGATTCCAGAGAGAGAAAGCACCTGCCGCCGGCCGGCATCATTGGCCATCCAGATCGCCTGACCCTCTCCGTCCACGTCCGGAGCAAGATATGTCCCCCGCTCCGCCTCCTCCCGGCGGCCGAATGTGTAAAGGCGCCCCGCTTCTCTGCCGATAAAGGAGCGTGTGACCTCATTGTCGGCATTGAAGACGGCAATATCTTCCGCGGACTGATGTGTAAAGATATTTTCCTTTGCGGCAATATACTCCGCATAATCCTTGTGCACATCCAGATGGTTGGGAGCCAGGTTGGTGACGACGGCAATGTGCGGGCTCTGGGTAATGGTCATCAGCTGGAAGGAGCTCAATTCCAGCACGGTGATATCCTCCGCCGTCATATTTCCGGCCTCCGCCAGCAGCGGATGTCCAATGTTTCCACCCAAATGTACGGTTCGCCCCGCCGCCCGGAGCAATTCCGCGATGATGGTGGTGGTCGTTGTTTTTCCGTCGCTGCCCGTAACGGCAATGATGGGACAGGGGCAGACCGCAAAAAACGCCTCCATCTCACTGGTCAGCACGCTTCCCCGCCGGACCGCCGCGGTGAGCTCCGGCAGGTCCGGCCGCATCCCCGGCGTGCGGAAAATGATATCTTCCGTCAGATCCTTCAAATAGTCCGCCCCCAGCCGGAAGCGGCAGCCCTGCTCCTCCAATTCCTCCGCCAAAGCGCCCAAGGCGGACCGGTCCTTCCTGTCACAGGCGGTTACCGCCACGCCCCGGGAGAGCAGCAGCTCAATAAGGGGGCGGTTGGAGACGCCAATACCGATGACGGCTACGGTCTTGTTTTGCAGAGAGGTCAGATATTCCTCAAATTTCACAGGAATCGCTCCTTATCCTTCCCGCCCGAAAGCGGGGGTTTTCCTAAATCGCGTTTCTATTCTACCACGGGAAGTCGGTCCCGGCAAGACTTGTCTCGGAAGGAAATTTGTGATATCCTGTCAGACGAACTAGGAAAGGAGATTCCGCCATGAATCCGCTGCTTTTTCAAATCGGTCATATCCCCGCCGCCCTCTGGGGCCCGCCCTCAGAACGGGTGACCGTCGCCGTCCATGGGGCCCAGTCCAGCAGAATGGATACGCCGGTCCGCCTTCTGGCGGAATCGTTTCCGGACGCTCAGGTTTTGAGCTTCGATCTGCCGGAGCACGGAGTCCGAAAGGATGAATCCACTCCCTTCAAGCCTCCGGTCTGTATCCGGGAGCTTTCCGCCGTCCTGGACTACGCCGAACACCGTTGGAAGAACCTGCGCTTGTTTGCCGTCAGCATAGGTGCCTATTTCAGTCTCCAGGCCTGCCAGGGACGAAAGCTGGACCACGCCTGGTTTCTCTCCCCCGTGGTGGACATGGAGCGGCTGACCCACGACATGATGGGCTGGTTCCAAATTTCCGAAGCCCGCCTGAAAGCGGAGAAATCCATCCCAACTCCCATGGGCCAAACCCTCTGCTGGGACGACTTTTGCTATATCCGCGCGCACCCTCTCGAACGCTGGACCTTTCCCACCGATATCCTCCGGGGCTCCGGGGACACCCTCGTGGCAGAGGAATCCGTCGCCGCCTTCTCGGAACGTTTTTCCTGCCGTCTGCAAACCGTGGAGGGCGCGGAGCACTGGTTTCACACGGCGGAGGAGCTGGATGCCCTGTCCGTCTGGCTCCGGGAGACGGGTTGACAAGCCCGCCGTTTGTCTGTATAATAAGCGTCGCGAGGAAAACAGACAGCCGCGTGAACAGGCCGAAAGGCCGTTTATGAGGAAAGTCCGGGCTCCACAGGGCAAGGATAACGGGTAACGCCCGCCGAAGGCGACTTCAGGAAAAGTGCAACAGAGATATACCGCCGCCACAGCCGCGCTGTGCCGGTAAGGGTGGAAAGGTGCGGTAAGAGCGCACCCGACGGCTGGGAACTGTCCGTCGCTGTAAACTCTATCCGGAGCAACACCGGTATGGGAGCATCGGGGTTCGCCCCCGAAAGGCCGGCCCGGCCGCTCCCGGGGTGGCTGGAGCGCGTTGGCAACAGCGCGCCTAGATAGATGGCTGTCAAATACAGAACCCGGCTTACAGTTTTGCTCGCAATATACGAGGACCGTCCGCATGATCTGCGGACGGTCCTCTTTTCTATTGTCTCCGGTCGGCCGGATCATCTTATCTGCGATTCCCATGGTCTCCTTCTGCGGACAGCTGACCTACTACTGTAATTGGGCCCACCGTTCCTGTTCGGTCATCAGCCGCTCCTGCAATTCCGGGGAGACGCTGTCCAGCCAGTACTGGTCGATCTCCTTGACCTTGTAGTCATCGCACCAGTCGTAGACCATGTAGGGCTTTTCCGGCCAGCGGGTGCGGACCACCACCTCGTTGTGCCCGTCCTGGTCGATATCCGCCACCGTTGCATTCAGGCAGTCCTCCACCAGCAGGACGGTTTGCATTCTCTTCCAGACATTCCATTCAACGGTTTCATCCCACTCCCCAGTCCAGAAGCGGTAGTCACAGAGATAGACCTGCCCCCTAGGCTCGCCGTAGGGATCCGGGTAGTAGTTCTCGCTGGTGTAGAATACTTTATCATACCAGAAAAGACGGTCGCTCTCCGTCTCGAAGGTCACATCCATCATCCCGCCCAAGGATATCCTTCCTGTGGGCTCACACGAGGCGACAGTTCCCTCATAGGTCCGCCGGTTCCAGCGGCAATCCATGCGATAGTCCAGCTCATCGCCATGCTCGCTTTCCAGCGTGATGTTGTTGAAGTCTACATCCGCCCCGCACTTCAGACGGAGCAGATGGCCCTGGTCCTCCACATAGAGGTAGTTCTCATTTCCCACGGTTTCCTTTAGCACGATGGGACTGTCCAACTGCTCACTGACATACGTATCGCAATACCAAATGGTCCCCAGGGTCACCGCCAGCATCAGCGCCAGGGCCAGGGCCGTCTGCCAGATATGCTTCCGCCGCTCCGACCGCATGTTTTCCCGGGAAATCTCCATTAAGTTCCGCACAGGTTGTTCTTCCCTTGTGTTCTCCACAGGCTCGTCCTCCTTTTTCTCTTCGCTGGCCTCCAGCCTCCGGCAGGACATCAGCTCCTCCACCCCCAGGCCCAGGGCCTCCGCCAGGGGCTCCAGCAGCGTCACGTCCGGGTAGCTCAGGGCCCGCTCCCACTTGCTCACCGCCTTGTCCGTCACGTGCAGCCGCCCGGCCAGCTCCTTCTGGGTCAGCCCGGCGTCTTTCCGGCTGCCGGCAATAAAACTGCCGAACTGTTGTTTGTTCATATGCTTCACCTCTCCGACAGTGTACACCCATCCCCAGGAAAAAAGCAACCGACCAACGGTAGAATCCGGCAAATTCCGCCTGTTTCAAGCGATTCAAGCCTCATGGAAAGTTTTTCCCGCATTTCCGTTTTTAAGGTTGAACTAAGAAACCCGCTGTATGATGCTCCCATCCTGTTGAACGAAAGGAGCTTCAGCATGAAACCTCGGCACGAGTGGAAACACGAAATCACCGCCGCCGACCGTCTGGTTCTTTCCTCCCGTCTCTCTGCGGTTGCCCAGCGGGACAGCCACGGGCAGAGCGGCCGCTATGAAATCCGGAGCCTGTACTTCGACGATCCCCGGGACACGGCTCTGCGGGAGAAGATTGACGGTGTGTCCCGGCGGGAGAAATTTCGAATACGGTACTACAACGGCGACGCCTCCTACATCTGCCTGGAGAAGAAGGTCAAGCGGGACGGCCTGTGCGGCAAGCGCTCCGTTCTCCTCAGCGCCCAGGAGGTCCAATCCCTTTTGGACGGGGACCTGACCTGGATGCCCGGCGAAGGGAGACCTCTGATTCAGGAGCTTTACTGGAAGATGAAATCCAACGGACTCCGACCCAGAACCATTGTGGACTACACCCGGGACGCCTACGTTTTCCCCGCCGGAAATGTGCGGGTGACCCTGGATTACAACATCCGCACCGGCCTGACGTCCACGGATTTTCTGAATCCCGGCTCCGTCACCGTTCCTGCCGGAGACGCCCCCGCAATTCTGGAAGTCAAGTGGGACGAATTTCTCCCCGATATCATCCGGGCCGCCGTACAGCTGCCGGGACGGCACACCTCTGCCTTTTCCAAATATGCCGCATGCCGTGTTTATGGCTAATCAAGAAAGGAACCGATTGCGATGACTACTTTTCAAGACATTTTCAAATCCAGCTTCCTGGAGAACGTTGCCAGCGTCAGCCTTTTGGACATGAGCCTGGCCCTCATCCTGGCCTTTGGCCTGGGGTTGTTCATCTTTCTGGTTTACAAAAAAACCTTCACCGGCGTCATGTACTCCTCCAGCTTTGGCGTAACCCTGGTGGCGCTGACGATGATTACCACCATGGTCATCCTGGCGGTCACCAGCAACGTGGTGCTGTCTCTGGGCATGGTGGGCGCGCTGTCCATTGTCCGCTTCCGCACCGCCATCAAAGAGCCCCTGGATATCGCCTTCCTCTTCTGGTCCATCGCCGTGGGCATCGTCCTGGCGGCGGGGCTGATTCCGCTGGCGGTCCTGGGCAGTGTGGTAATTGGCTGCATGCTGCTGATCTTTGTTAATCGGAAGTCCCGCTTTGACCCCTATATTGCCGTCCTCCAGTGCGACAGCCAGGACAGCGAGGCCCGGGCGGCGGAGTTCCTCCGGCAGAACACCCGGCGCTGTGTGGTAAAGAGCAAGACCGTTCAAAAGGACGCCGTGGAGCTGAATCTGGAAATCCGGCTGAAGGACGAAAACACCGGCTTTATCAACACGTTGGCGGACCTTCCCGGCATTCGCAGCGCGGTATTGGTGAGCTACAACGGCGACTACATGGGCTGATATAGTCAAATAACTTGAACAGAAGCAACGCTGTTTTTCAAGCGAGCTTCGCCCGCCGGCGTGTAAAATACGCCGGATTTGACGACGAAATCCAAACCGAGACCGCAGAAAGCGGCCCACCCAGGCTGAAAGCCTGGGCGCGGAAAAAGAATCTTTGATTCTTTTCCAGTTGTTTGACTATAAAGGAGGCTCCCTCATGTCGACCCACAAATATATAGACCGGCTTTGCGCGGCGGCCCTGGTCCTCTGCCTTCTGCTGACCGCCGCCTTTTTGAACGGCGAGGCCCTGGGCATCCGCCCCGCCTCCTCCGTCATGGGGTACGAAACCCGGCTCTTTGACACGGAGCTGGTCCACACCCTCGACATTGTCATGGACGATTGGGAGGGGTTTCTGGAGACCTGCGAAAATGAGGAATACGCTCAATGCGTCGTTATCATCGACGGCGAAGCCTACCAAAACACCGCCATCCGGGCCAAGGGCAACACCTCCCTCACCATGGTCTCCGCCATGGACAGCGACCGATACAGCTTCAAGCTGGAATTTGACCACTACAACAGCGGCAGAACCTACTACGGCCTGGACAAGCTGAGCCTGAACAACATCATTCAGGACACTACCTATATGAAGGACTACCTCACCTATCGAATGATGGGAGCCTTCGGTGTAAACGCCCCTCTTTGCAGTTACGTTTTTATCACCGTCAACGGCCAAGATTGGGGACTGTATCTGGCGGTGGAGGGCGTGGAGGACGGCTTCCTCCGGCGAAACTATGGCAGTGACTTTGGAGAGCTTTACAAGCCGGACAGCATGAGCTTCGGCGGAGGGCGGGGAAAAGGTCAGGAATTTGACCTAAAGAATGTGATGAATTTCAGTGAAAACGCCACGCCCTTCTCCCCGCCCGGCGATCAGCCGTTCCAAGGCGGGCGGGAATCCGAAAACGAATCAAGCGGCGGCCCTGCCAGATTTACCGGCGGTCCCGGCGGTATGGGAAGCGACGACGTGAAGCTCCGGTACATTGACGATGACCCGGGCAGCTACTCCAACATCTTTCAAAACGCCAAAACAGACGCCACCAAGGCGGATCAGGCCCGGCTGATTGCCTCCCTGAAAGCCCTCCAAAACAGTGAACATCTGGAGGAGGTTTTGGATATAGATCAGCTTCTCCGCTATTTCGTGGTCCACAACTTTGTCCGCAACGGCGACAGCTACACCGGCTCCATGGTTCACAACTATTACCTTTACGAGGAAGAAGGCCGTCTCTCCATGATTCCCTGGGACTACAACCTGGCCTACGGCACCTTCCAGGGCGGAAACGCGGACAGCGAGGTCAACGCTCCGATTGACTCCCCGGTCTCCGGCGGAGACAGCCGCCCCATGGTGGATTGGATCTTTGACAGCCCGGAGTACACGGCCCTGTATCACCAATATTTTCAGGAGTTCCTGGAAACGGTGCATCCCGAGGCCCTGACCGGCAGCGCGGCGGCTTTGATTGCCCCTTATGTGGAACGTGACCCCACCCGGTTCTATACCTATGAGGAGTTTGAAACCGGCGTAGAAACCCTGGAGACCTTCTGCCGCCTCCGGACGGAGAGCATCGCCGGGCAGCTGGACGGCTCAATTCCCTCCACCGAAGAGGGCCAGGCGGCGGACACCTCCGCTTTGGTGGATGCTTCCTCCATCACCCTTTCCGATATGGGAACTATGGATCAGGGCGGAGGCTTTGGCAAAAAAGGTGGCTTCTCCCCGTCCGGCGAACATTTGCCGGACCCGCAGCCCTCAGCGGAGACTTTCGCCCCGGCCGGCCCCGTACAGAAAGATACGGAAGAATCCCCACCTGTAGAAATCCTGCGGCAAGGCCCGCCGGAACAGCCTGGAGACAGAGGATTCCCCGGCGGAATGTTCCCAGGCGAAGCACCCGCCGCTGTCAGCGGAACTGCCTGGCTCCTGACAGCGGTTTCCCTGGCCGTCCTCCTGGCGGGGATTCTGTTCGCCCGCCTTTACCGGCGCACACGGCAATGAAAAACGGACCGCCGTCTCCCTTTTCGGGAAGCGGCGGTCCGTTTGCGCTTCTCCTGTCTCATCCAAATATTATACAAAACAAAATTTTTGTTTAATTATTGAGCAACAAAAGCGGGACCAGCTTGTTTAGCCAGCCCCGCCTTCGAGGATCAGTCGTTGTCCCAGTTATGCCACACGTTCTGCACGTCGTCGCTGTCTTCCAGCATATCAATGAGCTTCTGCATGTTTTTTACGTCGCCCTCTCCGCTGAGAGTAATGTAGTTTTGAGGTACCATTTCCACCTCGGCGCTGACAAAGCTGTATCCCTTCTCCTCCAGAGTCTTCACAACATCGTTAAACGCGTCGGGATCGCAGGTGATCTCCAGAGCGGGACCGTCGGCCTCGAAGTCGGCGGCTCCGGCGTCCAGGGCGTCCATCATGACGGTCTCCTCATCCAGTTCCCCGTCCTCGTTGTCGATAACGATGACGCCCTTTTTGTCGAAGGACCAGGACACACAGCCAATCGCCCCCAGGTTGCCGTTGCATTTGTCAAAGGCATGGCGGACCTCCGGCGCGGTGCGCTGGCGGTTGTCGGTCAAAGCCTCCACAATCACGGCCACGCCGCCAGGGCCGTAGCCCTCATAGGTGACGGCCTCATAGCTGTCGGTATTTCCCGCTCCCAAGGCCTTGTCAATGGTCCGTTTGATGTTGTCGTTCGGCATATTCACAGCCTTGGCTTTGGCAATGACCGTGGCCAGCCGGGAATTGTTATTGGGATCTCCGGAGCCGCCCTCTTTCACGGCGACGATAATCTCCCGGGCGATCTTGGTAAAGGCGGCGGAGCGCTTGGCATCCGCCGCGCCCTTGGTTTTCTGGATATTATGCCATTTGGAATGTCCGGACATGGCGTTTATTCTCCTTCCACATAATACTGAATCGCTTCCTTATGGGAAGCGGATTTTTGAACGCGCAGGCTCGGGAATCGCCCGCTCAAAAAGGCGATTACCTTCTCACAAACCGGGTCCTCCGTCGGGAAATGCCCCGCGTCGATCAGATTGATGCCCTTGACCTTGGCATCCACAAATTGGTGATAGCTCAAATCGGAGGTGACAAAGGTGTCGCATCCAGCATAGATGGCGGCGTCCTCAAACTCCCCACAGGCTCCGCCGCCTACGGCTACCCGGTGAACAGGCTTCCCCGCGTCCGCGTACCGAACGCCGTTGCAGCCCAGAGCCTTGGAGACCAGACGGACGAACTCCTGCAGCGCCATGGGCTCCGCCCGCCAGCCGCAGCGCCCCGCCCCCTCGTTGGTAAAGCGTTCCGGCTTCCGAATACCTAAGGCCTGGGCCAGAACGTCGTTGACGCCGCCCTCTGCCACGTCCAGGTTTGTGTGCATGCAGATGGCGGACACATTGGCCCGCAGCAGCCGCGTCAGCAAACTTCCCTGAAAGGTGTCATCCCGCACCGTCTGCACCTGCGACCATTTGCAGTTCATGATGGGATGGTGGGAGACGATGAGCTGACAGCCCGCCGCGATGGCCTCCTCCGCCACGGCATGGGTGATGTCCAGGGCCACCATGCATCGGCTCACCTCCTGGCGGGGATCCCCCAGCAGATGCCCCACGTTGTCCCAATCCATAGTCCCTTCCCGGGGGGCCAGTTCAAACAGAGCCGCCTCCATTTCACGGACAGTTGGCATTGCGCCACTCCTCTCTCATGGACAGCAGCGCGGTGATAATCTCCCGCAGCGCGTCCCCTTTTTCCCCGCCCTCTCCGGAGCGGTTCCGTCCCGCCACGGCGGTTTGCAGCCGAATGATTTTCCGGATGATGTACCGGTCTCCCAGCGGATCGTGAAGCAGGGCCGCCCCGCCGTAGAGCTGACCCAGGGTCAGAGTCATTTCCCCTCTCCCGGCTTCCATCACCGGGTAAATCACACCCCGATCCTCCACCAGAGCCTCCCGGCGGATGGCGTACCCGTTCTCCGCCAAAAAGGCCCGAAGCGTCTCCGCCCGGGTTTGGGGCTGGAGCAACAGCGTGTGCCCGCCCCCGGCGGTCCAGGGGGCCCGAGACAGGATGGCGGCAATATTCTCGCCCCCCATCCCGGCAACGACAATGGTGTCCGCCTCCTCCGGTGAGACCACCGCCAGGCCGTTCCCCAGCCGGTAGTCGATGCCGTCCGCGCCCCAGGTCCTTCCGGTCTCCCGGGCCCGGGCCAGGGGACCCTCCCGCAGATCGCAGGCAATGGCAGAGACCACGCGCCCGTGGAGCCGGAGCCACACGGGCAGATAGGCGTGATCCGTGCCAACATCAGCGAGCCGTGCGCCGGGGGGCACCCAGTCCGCCAGCAGCCGAAGGCGGGGCGTCAGTGCAAAGTCCCGCAAGGCGGCGTCACTCCGCCTTCTTGTTGGCTTCTTCGTTCACCAGAGCCAGCAGCTTTTCCACGTCGATGCCATGGACCATGCAGGCTTCCTCTACGGTCTCCCCCCGGGAGGAGGGGCAGCCCAGGCAGTGCATGCCGATGGACAGGAAGATGGGCGCGGTCTGAGGGGCGATGTCCAGGATATCGCCGATAATGGTGTCTTTTGTGATCTCAATCATATCTGGATTCCTCCGTATTGAAATAGGTTTCGGCACTCGGCTGCCGGGTCCTTTGAAACAAATTTCCGCAGACAGCCATCGTTCCGCTATTATACTCTATTATTTGCCCGAATTCAATAGAAAATCCGACAAAAGCCGAAAGCGGTGCTTTAAGAGCCTATCCCGAAATAAGGCGTGCGCAGATTGCGCCGTCAGATTTTACGCCAAACAAGGCGGTTTTTCGCGGGCGGGCTGCCGCCCGGCAAGGAAAACCAACGAAGCGTGGCGTGAAATATGCAAGCAAGATGTGTGCGAATTATTTTGGGATAGGCTCTAAGCTTTTCTTTCCTCCCGGTAGCTTTCCGCCGCCTCGTCCAGCACAGCCATCAGTCTCCGCTCGGTTTCCGTCCCCACCAGCGTTTTTGGATAGATCAGGCAGAGCCCTTGGTTTTCAAAATAGCCCTCGCAGCAGTCCATTCCATAAAAGTACATCAAGTGCTCATAATACCTGATTCTCGCTTTGAAGTAAAAGGTCCCGGAGAGCGGCGTGTACTCCAGCACCCCTTTGACGATGCCGGTTTCCTTGAACTCCTCCACAGCGGTGTAAACCACATCGTCGCTCAGAACCGCCAGACAGGGATACGTCCCCTCCTCCCCGTACTCGGTATCCGGCGCGTAGGTATGGAGCATATCCACTTCCCCGGCGTGGGACTTCGCCGGCTTGAAAGCGTCGTTCACCCGAAATGTGGTCCGGTATTCGCCGTCTCCATAGAATACCTCCTCCGCAATGTGAGACGAGGACGCAAGGACAATCTCCCCTTCGGGCAACGGCTCCGCCTTCCTGGCCTGTTTTTCCGCTGGACTAAGGTTCTTAAATTTCTTCGCAATCCTGTCAAACACTTCCATTTTGAACTCTCCCCTCTCCGCCGGGATCTCCTATTCATCCTGATTTTAGCATAGGTCTCCGGTTCTTTCAAGAGAAACCATGGAACGTCCCATGAACCTGGAGATAACGCGGATTCCGTCTGCTTCCATGGAGCACATTGCCTTCTACAGCCGCCTATGGTATACTCAGTAACAGGAAAAAAGGAGGAGCGGCTGTGAAAAAATATGTATATGTAAACGTTCATATTGGAAAGTTTTGCGGAGCAAAATCGGAGGAACACCGGAATATCATTGACGCGTACGCAGCCAAGGGCTACCGCTACGTGGGGTATATACCTACGAATATCAGTGATTACGGAAAGATTAAGGATATGGATTTAGTCTTTGAGACAGACCTTTGACCATCCGGGCCCGAAAAAACGTCCCCACGCGAAAGCGTGGGGACGTTTTCAGTGAATTGGCACAAGAGACGAAAACCGGAAAAACCGATTAGCGCTGCTCCTCGCGCATCTTGGCGAAGCACTCGCTGCAATAGACCGGACGGTCAGAGCGGGGCTCGAAGGGCACGCGGGCCTCGCCGCCGCAAGCGGCGCAGACAGCGGTGAAATACTCCCGGGGACCGCGGGCGGCGTTCTTGCGGGCGTCGCGGCAGGCTTTGCAGCGCTGGGGCTCGTTCTGGAAGCCGCGCTCGGCATAGAACTCCTGCTCACCGGCGGTGAACACGAACTCCTGACCACACTCTTTGCACACTAAGGTCTTGTCTTCGTACATGATTTTACCCTCTCTTTAAAAAGAAAATTATATTGCGTTCAGCGTTTGCTGAGATCGCCGGAAAGTAATTGCCGCGCCACCTTGCGTCGAATTCGCTGCACGGCGTTGTCCACGGATTTTGGGGGCTTATTCACCGCTTTTGCAATTTCCCTGCAGGAAAGACCGTCCAAATAGAACCCCAAAATCTTCGCTTCAAATTCGGACAACTGTTTCCGGACACCGGATAAGAGGGCTGCCGTGTGTTCCCTGTCGATCAGGAAATCTTCGGGATTACGCTGCGCCAAATTATTGGTCCCAGAGGTGAGGGGATTGCTGTCAAAATGGGAATCGTCTAAGGATAGCGATTGATTGAGCGGCTGCTGCTTATCCCGCGCCGAGGCGCGGAGAACAGAATAGAGGCGGCTGCGAATACAAATCTCCGCGAAGGTGCGGAAGGACGCTTCTTTCCTCGCGTCGTATTCCCGGACGGCCGTAATCAGGCCCACCATGCCCTCCTGCGTGAGATCCTCACTGTCGCCGCCCGCCAGGAAGAAGGGGCGGGCACAGGTGCGGACCAGGCGGTTGTACCGGGTGACGAGGGTTTCCTCCGCCAGACGGTTCCCAGCCGCAGCCAGGAGACACAGCTCCTCGTCCGGCTGCCGCTCCAGCTCCGACACATCGTTTTCATAAGTATTACGCATGTTGTATTATACCCATCTACGGCGGAAAATGTCAAGCAATTTATCAAAATAAACGGAAATTTTCCTTAAAATTTTAGTGATTTTATAAGACTAACCAGAGAATCGGCCGTTTTTTTCGCAATTTCGTTCGTCTTGGCCTCTACCATGACCCGAATCAGGGCCTCTGTCCCCGACGCGCGGACCAGCACTCTCCCCTCTCCGTTCAGGGCGGCCTCCTCCCGTTTCACCGCGTCTTCCAATTCCTGGGAGGCCATGATCTTCTCTTTCACGCCGCCGCTGTGGGGCACCTCCACGTTGATAAGGACTTGAGGATAGGCGGCACAGACCGAGGCCAGCTCCGACGCCTTCTTCCCCGACTGGGCCAAAACCTGGAGGAACTGGAGGGCCGTCACCTGTCCGTCGCCGGTGGTCTCCAAAGCCGTGAAGATCGTGTGGCCGGACTGCTCGCCGCCGATGCGGAAGTCCTGGCGGAGCATCTCCTCCAGCACATTGCGGTCGCCCACAGCGGTGCAGGCCAAGTCGATCCCGTGATTCCGGCAGAACTCGTGAAGCCCCAGGTTACTCATTACCGTAGCCACAATGGCGTTTCCCCGGAGCACGCCCCGGCGCTTCATATCCAGGGCACAGACGGCCATGACCTTGTCTCCGTCAATAATCCCGCCGGTTTCATCTACCAGCAGGCAGCGGTCCGCGTCGCCGTCAAAGGCCACGCCGATGTCATAGCCCCCCTTCACTACCTGGGCGGCCAGGTCCTCCAGATGAGTGGAGCCGCAATGGTCGTTAATGTTCACCCCGTCGGGGCTCCGGTGAAGAAAGACCGAGTGGGCCTTGAACCGTCCGAAAAGCTCCGGAGCCGTGGCGCTGGCGGCGCCGTTGGCGCAGTCTACCAGGATACGCAGGCCCAACAGGTCCGAATCTATGGTGGATGCCGCGAAATCGATGTAGTCCCGCTTCAGCCGCTTCATGCCGTGATGGCGGCGGCCCAGCTCCCCCCGGGTTTTCAGGGTCATAGGCGCGTCGGAGAGGATTTTTTCCTCCACCCGCTCCTCCAGCGCATCGGAGAGCTTGTAGCCCTGTCCGTTGAAAACCTTGATGCCGTTGTGCTCATAGGGGTTGTGGGAAGCGGAGACCACGATGCCCGCATCCGCCTTCTCCTGCCGGGTGAGGTACGCCACGGCAGGCGTGGGAATGTCCCCTACCGGCTTTACGTCGCTGCCCACGGAGCAGAGGCCCGCGATCAGCGCCGCCTCCAGCACATCGGAGGAGATACGGGTGTCCTTGCCCAGGACCACCGTGGGACGCTCCCCCTGTTTCTCCTCCATCAAAACCGTGCCCACGGCCTGCCCCACCCGGAAGGCCAGATCCGCCGTCAGGTTCTCCCCTACGATACCCCGGATACCGTCGGTACCAAATAGCTTACCCATAAACTCATTCCCTCTTTCTTCCAAAATCGTCAAATTCCCGTCTCAGCGCCCGCTCTGTGGCGGGGATTACCGCCAGGAACGGAACCAGTTGTATTACAGTTAAAACCGTGCCAAGTCTCCCCACCGTGCCGATGTCCCGCCCAAACAGCAGCGCCATCCACACCAGGGAAACCGCCAGCGTGGGCCGCCCTGCCCGGACCCAGAAGCGCCCGCTGTAGGCATGGGCGAATTCCCAAGTCTGCCGGTTCCGCATGGAGCGGGCCGTACGGTAGCCATAGCCGCCGTTGATCTCCCCCGGCGGTTTTTTCGCAAAGCTCCGTCCCAGGAGAAGCATGCTCCCGGGAATCAGCAGGGCGGTTGCCAGCATGAACAGCCAGAAGAAAAACTCCGTCATCCTTCCTCCTCCAAAAGATACCGCAGCATCCGCTCCGGATTGTCCAGGAAGCGCTTTGTCAATTGGTAGTGCTCCGTCTCCCGGTACTCCACCGCCCGTATGCCGTTTTCGCTCAGCTCGTAAATCCTGGCTCCGGGAAAGGCCATCAAAATCGGCGAGTGGGTCGCCACGATGAACTGGGAATCCGCTTTCACCAGCTGGTCCATCTCCCCCATCAGCGTCAGCAGCCGGGAGGGTGACAGGGCCGCCTCCGGCTCGTCCAGCAGGTACAGCCCTTCCCCGCCGAAGCGGTTCTGGACCAGGGCCAGAAAGCTCTCCCCGTGGGACTGGTAGTGCAGGGAAACGCCGCCGTAGCTGTCAATGAGCCTGGGCGCCCTTGACGGCGCTTCATCCATTTCGTCAATGTTTGTGGCCACATTGTAAAAACTCTCCGCCCGGAGGAAGAAGCCGTCCCTAGGATACCGCTTCCGGGCGGGGGTCAGATAGTCTCCCAGCACAGAGTGGGTGGCCCGGGTGGAAAAATTGAAATTCCGGGTGCCGCCCTCCGGGTTAAAGCCGCAGGCCACGGCGATTCCCTCCAACAGCGTGGACTTCCCCGTCCCGTTCTCTCCTACC
Organism: uncultured Oscillibacter sp.; assembly: GCA_910588175.1. Lineage (GTDB taxonomy): Bacteria > Bacillota > Clostridia > Oscillospirales > Oscillospiraceae > Oscillibacter. The sequence continues at coordinate 146,318 of CAJUQQ010000001.1, read as the reverse complement.
AGAAAGGTCACCGGCCGGTCAAAAGCCAGAACACCGCCCTCGACAAGATAGTTTACCGGTCCCAGCCGCCGGAGGTAACTTCCTTCCGGCAATTCCCGGCGGAGACGGACGGAAGCCAGATATTCGAACCCGCTCACAATGTCAGCTGCTCCATTACATTCCCCGAAGCCGCGCCGCCGGGGATGGTTCTGTGTAGATGCTGGTAGGCCTTCTGCGTCACGCAGCGACCCCTGGGCGTTCTGGTCAAAAAGCCCAGCTGCATCAGATAGGGCTCGTAGACATCCTCCAGCGTTACGGACTCCTCCCCGATGGTGGCCGCCAGGGTCTCCAGTCCTACGGGGCCGCCGCCGTAGTTGTCGATAATGGCCTCCATCATCCGCCGGTCCACCGGATCCAGGCCCAGGTAATCGATCTCCAGGGCGCACAGAGCCCGGTCCGCCACCTCCTTGCTGATCACCCCGTCCGCCCGGACCTGGGCGAAGTCCCGGACCCGGCGGAGCATCCGGTTAGCGATCCGGGGAGTGCCCCGGGACCGCCGGGCAATTTCGTAGGCCCCCTCGGGGACAATGTCCACATTTAAAATACCGGCGGACCGGGTGACAATTTTCGCCAGTTCCTCCGGCGTGTAGAGCTCCAGCCGCAGCGTCACGCCGAAGCGGTCCCGCAGAGGCGCGGAGAGCTGTCCCGCCCGGGTAGTGGCCCCGGTCAGCGTAAACTTGGGCAGGTCCAATCGGATGGAATTGGCGGAGGGCCCCTTCCCTACGATGATGTCCAGCACGTAGTCCTCCATGGCGGGATACAAAATCTCCTCCACGGAGCGGTTCAGCCGGTGGATTTCGTCTACAAAAAGGATGTCCCCCTCGCTCAGGTTGGTCAGCAGCGCCGCCAGATCCCCCGGCTTCTCAATAGCGGGGCCGGAGGTGATGCGGATATTGACCCCCATCTCCTGGGCGATGATGCCCGCCAAGGTGGTTTTGCCCAGTCCCGGGGGGCCGTGGAGCAGGACGTGGTCCAAAGGCTCCTCCCGCTTCCGGGCGGCCTCAATGAAGATCGAGAGGTTTTCCTTGGCCTTTTCCTGGCCGATGTACTCCCGCAGGCTTTTCGGCCGGAGGGACACCTCCTGGACGTCCTCCTGGAGAAAGGTCTTTGCCACAATAGGCTCTTCATAAATATCGCTTCCAAAGTCGATGCTCAAACGCTCACGTCCTTTTCCCAGGAAATTTCACTGCACAACGATACCGGCGAGAATGGATAGCACCGCCGTACCCAAAAAAACGCCCGTAACTATAAGCCAGCGCCGGGCCCGCGCCTGAAACCGATCCGCCTCTTCCGGCTCCAAATCCCGGCTGTTCAGCAGGCGGCAATATCTGGCAAAGCGGGACATCGCCAAAATGCTTCCTAAAAATCCGACGGCAATCAGCCTGGATAAAATCATCATACCTCTTTACCTCCGGTCAGCCTGTCACAACTGAGCGGCCAGTTCCCGCACCTTGTCCAGGAAGGCCTCTTCCCCCAAGGTGTTGAATTTGAGGAACATCCCCTGGCTGCCTCCAGCGGCAATGGCGGAGAGGAACAAGTCCTTTCCCTTTCCCACCAAGGTCAGTGTCAAGCTGAGCCGTCCTCCTCCGGTCATGCTGTAGCGCTCGTAAACCCGAACCGCGCAGCGCAGGCCGCCGGCTTCATAATCGCTGCCGTCCTCAAAGCTGGCGGTAATGCTGCCTCCGAGAATGCCCTGGTGAAGCTGTCTTAGAGCAGCGTCAAAATCTCCAGGAAACTTGCACTCGTATTTTGCCATGAAAATGCTCCTTTCCCTTCCTGTATGCAACGGTTTTTCATATCTGTAAAGTATTTTTGCTTACAAACGCTTTTGGGTATATTTTTTGCGTTCATCCTTTGAAATAGCCAAAATCTAAATGTAAAGTAAATTTACTGTACAGGCATTCAGGGCAGGTCTTAGAGTTTAGCCATTCGCTTTAGCCCCTGCCGGACAATTTCCTCCAACGGCTGGTCCATATCCAGCCCCTTCAAGGCTATAGAAACCTCCTGGCTGGAGTAGCCCAGCACGGCAAGGGCCTGAGCGGCTTCTGTGGCTTTGCTGCCGAACACCGCCGGGGCCGGCGCGCCTTTGCCGCCGGAGAAATCCAGCCCTCCCGCGGCCTCCTTCGCCATTTTGTCCTTCAGCTCCAAAATGATGCGCTGCGCAATCTTTTTCCCTACGCCCGGCGCGGCGGTCAGGGCTTTTTCGTCTCCGGTGACAATGGCCATGGCCAGGGTCTCCGGCGTACCGGAGGACAAGATGGCCAACGCCGCCTTAGGACCCACACCGGAGACACCGATCAGCAGCTTAAAGCTGTTCAGCTCGCTCTGTGAGGCAAAGCCGTACAGCTCAAACAGGTTCTCCGCTACGTTCAAATGGGTGTAAAGTTTTTTCCGCTGCCCCTTTTTCAAGGCGGCCAGGGTATTGTTCGTCGTTTTGCAGGCGTATCCTACTCCCCCGCAGTCAATAACCGCCAAATAGGGCAGAATTTCCGCTACCGTGCCGTCCAGATAATAAAACATGTGTCTCTGGTTTCCTTTCCTCAAATGGTTTCCGGTACATCCCGCTCCCGGGGAAGCCGGGAGGTGAAGCTTCGCGCGTGGCACAGGGCAAGAGCCAAGGCATCGGCGGCATCGTCAGGTCGAGGGACCTTTTTCAGCTTCAAAAGCCGCCGGGTCATGTCCATGACCTGCCGCTTCTCCGCCTTACCGTAGCCCGTCACCGCCAGCTTCACTTGGGAGGGCGTATATTCGTACAAAGGCACGCCGCACTTTTCAGCCGCGTAGAGCAGCACGCCCCTGCCATGGGCCACGGCAATGCCGGTAGTAATATTCGTGTTGAAAAACAGCTCCTCAATGGAGATTACCTCCGGCTTCAGCTGGCCGATCAGCTCCTCCATATCGGCGCCAATTTGGTAAAGTCTCCGGCTCAGGGGAAGCCCTGCCGGGGTGGTGATCGCTCCATAGGTCACCATCCGCGCCTGCCTCCGGTCCGCTTCCACCAGGCCGAAACCAATGGTGGCGAAACCGGGATCAATGCCCAATATCCGCATAGTCCACCCCTTTCGGCTTATATTCCTTGCTAGTATAGCAAAATTAACCGAAATACGCAACTGCAAAAGCATCCTGCCCTCTAAAAAAACAAGCGCTGCCGAAAGCAGCGCTTGTCCGATGCACTTGGGGTCACGCCCTGGGATGGGCCTTCTGGTAAACATCCTTCAAACGGCCCTTGACCATGTGGGTGTAAATCTGCGTGGACGAGATATCCGCATGGCCTAGCATCTCCTGAATGGAGCGGAGATCGGCTCCGTTCTCCAGCAGATGGGCCGCGAAAGAGTGCCGCAGGGTGTGGGGGGTAATTTCCTTCTCGATGCCCGCTTTCTCCTGGTAGAACTTGATGATCTTCCAAAAGCCCTGACGGCTCATCCGCTCACCGTTCATGTTGACAAACAGGGCCGTCTCCTCAGGGTCCTGCACCAGCTGGGGGCGGATTTTCCACACGTAATCCTGAAGGGCTTTTACCGCCGTGCGGTACAGGGGGATGATCCGCTCCTTGCCCTTGCTGGAGCAATGAATCAGGCCGGCGGCCAGATTCAGATCGTCCAGATCCAGGGTAATGAGTTCGCTGACCCGAATGCCGGTGGCGTACAGCAACTCCAGCATGGCGTGGTCCCGGAATCCCTTGGCGTCCACACAGCGGGGCTGTTCCAGGAACAGGTCCACTTCCTTAAGCGACAGAATCTCCGGGTATTTCCGCTCCACCTTGGCGGCGGAAACGCCCTTGGCGGGATTCGTCTTCACCTTCCCGCTGAATAGCTGAAAGTTGTAGAACGATTTCACGGAGGCCAGGAAACGGGTGACGGAGGAGGCGGATTTTCCCCGGCTCAGCATCCAGTCCATGTAGGACTGAACCGTCTCGGCGGTAGCCTCCAGCAAACCGGGACCCCGGACCTGCAAATAATCCGAAAACTGGGTCACGTCTCTCAGATACGAAGCAACCGTATTCTGGGAGGCGTGCTTCTCTGTTACCAGGTATTCCCCATAGCGCATGATTTCGTCCGTAAGAATCCCTTCTCTCTTTTGTAATCTCACCGATCCCAAGCAGGGCCCTTCATCCTGCCAGCATGCGCTCCAAAAGCTGGCGCAAAAACAGCGGAGTCAGCATTAGGTCGGCGCACATCCCCGCCAGCAGCACCCCAGAAAGCACCGCCAGACGGCTCCACCAAGCCCGGCCATAGACCACCGGAGCGGTGCGCCGTCCCCTTCCGAAGGAGAGGCACGCCAACGTAACCGAGCGCTCCAGCGAAGGAACGGCCAGCAGGAAATAACAAGGCAGCGTCACCGCGCACCGGAGACCGAACACCGCCAGCGCCAGCAGCACGCCATCGGACCCAAAGGCCGCCGTAAAGCAGCAGACGGAAAAGGACAGGAAGAAGCCAAAGGCTCCGGTTGTGAGGGGCAGAAGCACCACACCGATGGAGGCAAACCCCATTAAAAACGCCGCCAGCGGATAGCGGAAATAGAGCACAGCCGCCGACAGCGCCGCGCAGGGGGATTGGTCCGCCCGTTCCACTTCCAGGAAATCCGTCAGGTAGCGGGTCAGTTCCTCTCCCGCCGCGTCTGGAACTTGGCTGGAAAAAACCTGTCCCAAAATCACACCGGCGAAAAAAAACAGCGCCAGAAACAGGAGACGGAACACCTGCCGCCTCCATTCCGCCATCTCCCGACTCGTCCACTTCAAACCGCCTCACCTCACCGCATCTTATGAGAAGCCGGGGCGGCATATACGTGTTTTGGAAAAAGTACAGGAATCCGACAGGGAATCAAAATCTCCCACCGGAGAAAAACGGGGGAGAAAGAGGCGCAACCACTTCGCAAAAGTTTCTATCCATAATATAGCGCATTTTCCCATTTCTCGCAAGACGTTTCCGGGAAAAAGCGCTTTTTTGGCAATTATGACAAAATATTATGTAAACCATGTTATGTAAACCATATAAACTGGATGGAACGGTCTTTCGATCGCGTCCCGAAGTCGCCAACATGTGGGGGCTTAGCACCGCTCGCGTCCCATATCTGCCTCCCCCCTCCCCTACCCTACCGGCGGCAGGATGCCTCTGCCGCCGGAAAGGGCTTTGTGGAAAAAGCTGTGGAATTTGTGCAATTCAACAAAGCGAAAATTTTGTTCAATTCCGACGGTGCCGGACCTTGGGACCGGCCACACCCGCCAGAAGTCCTCCCGCCAATCCGCACAGTAATAGAACGCCGCCATGTCCCAGCCAGGCAATCTCCTCCCAGAAGCCCAGGCCCGCCAGAACCAATACGGACAGGAACAGGGCCGCCGTCAGCAGTCCGCCCGCCCGCTGGCGGGTCAGCCGTACTGTCAGCACTCCCCCGGCCAGAACGGACAAAACGCACAGCACCGCCACCATAGGGAAACTCCCTCCCTCCGGTAGCGTGCCCTTTACCAGCAGTAAGGTCAAAAACAGCAGACCCAGCGCATACACTCCCAGCGACAGCAAGCTCCCGGCCAGGAAGCCCTGCCACGCAGCGGCTTTCTTTCGTCCCTTTGCCATAAAAAATCCTCCCTTGAAACATGCTCTTGCTGGAGCATATTCCAAGGGAGGGTGCTTTTATGCTTTTTTAAGCGAGGAAAACAGGAAACGTTTTCGAGGAGGTCAGATTTCCGGGTTCCAATTTTCCTTGTCCCCGTCTGCCTCCTTTTTCTCCTCTTCCTTTTTAGCGGGCTTTTTCTCGTCCTTCTTCTCCTCGGGCTGTTCGGTATTCTGCACGCCTACGGAGCTGACGGCCCATTTGGCCAGCTCCATGCGGACCCGGTCGTCACTGGTTTCGATGACAATGGTATCCTTGGTAACAGAGACGATCTTGCCGATAATTCCCCCAATTGTGGTGATAATGTCGCCCTTTTTCAGGCTGTCCCGCATTTCCTGGGCCTTTTTCTTCCGCTTGTTCTCCGGGCGGATCATCAGGAAATACATGATCGCAACCATGACGATCAACATGAGAATCGTGTAATCCATTGAGAGCTTCCTTCCTTTTGTGTAATCAGAATGTGTCTATTATACCAGATACGAAAAGTTTTGCAAGCCTTTTCTTTTCAAGATTTCCTCTTCTTTCCATAAAGGCCGCGAGACGGCGGTGGACAAGCGTCTGGCGCGGTGATATAATAAATCCAATTTTTTTCAGGAGGTGTCCTATGACTACATTCACCCTGCGGCCCTGGCAGCGGTCGGACGCGGAGGCCGTCGCGGCGGCGGCAAACAATCCCAAAATCGCGGCCAATCTGCGGAACGTTTTTCCCTCCCCTTACACTCTGGCGGATGCGGAGTGGTACGTGGGAGACTGCGCCGCCCAGGGGGAGGAACGTCAGCTCTCCCGGGCCATTATTATAGAGGGAAGCGCCGCCGGAAGCATAGGCATCTTCGTCAAGGATGACGTATATGAAAAGTCCGCCGAGCTTGGCTATTGGCTGGCGGAGCCTTACTGGGGCCATGGCGTCATGACGGAGGCCGTGCGGCAGCTCTGCCGGGAGGCCTTTGACCGCTTCGACATTCTCCGCATATTCGCGGAACCCTTTGCGGATAATCTGGGCTCCCGGCGGGTGCTGGAAAAGGCTGGGTTCACCTGTGAGGGGACTATGCGGAACGGGGTCTTTAAAAATGGGCGGGTACACTCTTACTGCATGTACGCTCTTTTGCGGGAAGAGCTGGAATAAGCCCGCCCCTTTCACCTCCTGGCCCCCGGCGCATACACTGGATTGAAAGGACTTTGTTCTTTCGCCAGCTACTTATCAGGAGGTTATTGCAATGCCCGAGAAAGTCATGCCCGGTCCCGTGGAGGACCTCAGCGGCATCCGAGAGGCGGTTTGCATCCATACCAGGAAGATTTACGATTCCTGCCGAGATAAAGACTGCGTCGAGGATCTCCGCTTCTATCCCAAGCTCCAGTATGTGGACGTGATCAACCGCGCCCTGTCCGTCAAAGGCGGCAGCGCCAAGCTCCTCTACGTCTACGTGGATGTGGAGCCCGTCAGCTTCAACCGGGGCTTCTACACCATTGATATGCGCTTTTTCTACTCCGTCACCCTCCAGGCCTACCTGAGCTGCCCCGCTCCTGTCACGGTGGAGGGCCTGTGCGTCTTCGACAAGCGGGCCATTCTTTTCGGCAGCGAGGGCAACGCCAAAATTTTCTCCTCCGAGCTTCGCACCGGCGAGCCGGATCTCCAGATGATGAGCCGCTCCAACCTCCCCACCGCCGTGGTGGAGGCCGTGGACCCCATCGTCCTGGACGCCCGGATCATGGACTGCTGCGGCAAGCGGGATTGTGACTGCGATTTGTGCGAGGTGCCCTCCTTTGTCAACAGCTGCTTTGACGGGGAGCTCTCCAGCGGCGACGATAGCCGCCGCATCTACGTCACCCTGGGTCAGTTCTCCATCGTCCGGCTGGAACGGGATTCCCAGCTGTTGGTCCCGGTCTATGACTACTGCATGCCCGACAAGGAGTGCTCCTGCGGCAGCGGGAACGAGGACCCCTGCGGCATCTTCCGCAACATCTCTTTCCCGGTGGGCGAGTTCTTCCCTCCCAACACCGTGCGCCTGCCCGAAAACTATGAGGAATGCTGCTGCGCCTGCCACAAGTGACAGCCACGTCCGCCTCAGCCTGCGCGAGCGTTCAGGCTTTTAAACGGTCCGAAAATCTTCTGCATGAAAACGAGAGGAACCCTTCCCGGGTTCCTCTCGCTGCGTTCTTTCCTTCCGTCAAATTAGGTTTGCTGTTTTCGGCATAGCGCCCATGGCAGCCCTTCCTTTATTCGTATTCCACCGTACTGTTTTTAGGGCTGAGGATGCAGACATAGCTGTTCCCCTGCCCCAGAGCCAGAGAACTCCCATCCTCCAGCGTATAGGCAAAGGCGCTGTTCCGGTCCTTCCGGCTCCAGCGGATGGGGACCGTTTTACCGCCGCAGAAGAACAGTCCCTCTCCTTCCCCGGTGGTCTTGACCCGGAGACGGCCCACGTCGTCCAAAACGGAAACAGAGGTCTTCAGCACCAGGACATTGGTGGCGCTGACCTGGTCTCCGGTGGCGCCGTCTACGTGCTCTTTGCCGTACTGGCCCACCAGGTACTTTCCAGTTCCGGCATCGTAGTCAAAGGTGCCGGTCTTGTAAGCGGAGAAGCGGACCTTGATGTGCTCTGCCGTCTCTCCCGCCTCCGGAGTACCGTCCTCCGTAAACGCCTGGAGGTAATTCCAATCGCCGCTGTGCTCCACCGGAATCTTGCCCTGATCCAGATACTCCAGGATCTTCTCTCCGGAGGTGATCAGGCTGTGCTCATAACCGTTGTTTTTCCGTCTCTCCGGGTCCCGCCAGAAGATTTGGGCGTCGCTTCCACCCCGGACCCCGTCCATATGGTCCACTTTCCAGCTCCGCAGGTTGGAATACGCCTCCTGGCTGCCGCCGGCATGAATGTAAATCGCGTCGTGTCCCAGGGCCAGCTCCACAAAGTAGGGACGCGCGGACCGGACGCTGCCCATCGTTTTGATGCCCTCCACCGTCTGATAGAGCGCCAGCATCCGGGTAATGCCGCCCTCCACCGGGACCTCATAAATCACATCCGCCTGAGAGACGCCCAGCTGAGGCTGAGCCGCCTTCAAGTTGTTCAGCATAACCGCGGCGGGGCGAAGGTTCTCATACTCCGGCTCCATCGGCAGGCCGGTCAGCGGGTTTACTCCCTCCGGGACATAGGGCTCCGGTTCCGGCTCCGGCGGAGGCGGCGGGACCAGATCCGTCTTCTCCTCCGGTTTTGATACCGGCTCGGGGTCCGTCTTTCCGCAGCCCGCCAGGGCCAGGAGCATCCATGCCGCCAGTAAGATCGCCAGCGCTTTTTTCCTCATTTCGCCGCCGCCTTTCTCTTTTAAAACTGTACTTATGATACCAATGTTGTTTGTACCCGTCAAGGTACTTTTTCCCAAATTTCGACAAAGTTCACAAAGGCCGGAAGGGCGGCTTGTGTTTTTGGCGGGAACGGAGTATACTATACATTATAGAAACCAAACGCCAGAGAGGAGGCGGCCTTTATGCCGGGCTTCATTCAGGACAAACTGGAAATCAAATTTCTGATTCTCTATATCGCCGCCAGGGTCGAGGAACCGGTACCTTTCGACGCCATTCTGGACCTGACCCTCTGCGACGACGCCATCGACTATTTCGACTTTTCCGACTGCCTCGCCGACCTGGTCCGCACAGAGCACCTGACCCTGGACCAAAACGGCCTCTATGCCCTCACGGAAAAAGGGCGGCGGAACAGCGTTATCTGCGAGTCCAGCCTCCCCTATTCCATCCGCCGGCGCTGTGACAAGAATCTGGAGGAGTGGAACCGGAAGCTTCGCCGCCAGAGGCAGGTAAAATCCTCTATCGAGCCGCGGCCCAACGGTACCTACACCCTGCGGCTCCAGCTGACAGACGACAAGGGCAGCGTCATGGATCTCAAGCTGATGATGGTGGACCGGGCTCAGGCCAAAACGGCGGCGAAGCGCTTTCAGGAATCGCCGGAGACGTTTTACAGCCAGATTATCCGGCTGCTGCTTGCGGAAAATCAGTAAAAGACGCGGGTACGGAACACTCCGTACCCGCGTCTTTTACTTTACCACCACATTTTCCCCGCCCAAGGTCTCCTTAGCCTCCTGTATGAGGGCCTGGTGAAGCAGCGCTTGGGTGCCGTAGACCTTCCGGGTGTCCGCCATCACCATCTTCACTTGGGTGTCGCCGGGAAACATGGTAAACACCAGCTTCATATGCCGGACCGCCGGGTGGTCCAGGGAGGGAAATTTCAAATACAGCGTCTCCCCCTTTACCAGCTTACCGGACTGGGGGGCGGGCGGCGGGAGCCCTCCCGCTGCCGTCTCCAGGGGGTAAGCGGAGTCGCACATAAGCTGAGGCGCTTTTTCATCCCGGACCGACAGCTTTCCCTTCACCACCACCGCCTGATTTTCCCGGAGGTATGGCCCGCAGATGTCCAGCGTCCGGCTGAAGCACAGCATCTCAATGGACCCGCTCTCATCCTCCACCACCACATAGGCCATCAAGCTGTTGTTTTTCGTGGTCTTGGTCTTGCTGGAGGTAACCACCCCGGCCAGGGTTATATACTGCCCGTCGGCAAAACGGGTGGGGCCGCTTTCCTGGGCAAAGTCCTCCAGCACCTTTCCAATGGGAGGGACCCGCATCCGCCGCACGAGATCGCGGTATGCGTCCATCGGGTGTCCGGAGAGATAGAGGCCGGTGGTCTCCTTTTCCATGGTCATCCGCTCCTGAGCGGTGAACTCCGGAATGTCCGGCAGGTGAACCTCCTCCGTCCTCCCGGAGGACATACCGGCGGACATGCCGAAAAAGTCCAGCTGTCCCTCCAAATTCTGCCGCTGCCGGGCCGAGGCGGCATCCAGCACCTTCTCGTAAACCCGAATCAGCTGAGACCTCCGGGCGCCGGTCCCGTCAAAGGCCCCTGCCCGGATCAGATTCTCCAACGCCCGCTTGTTCATATCACTGCCCGCCATCCGGCGGCAGAACTCCGGAAGAGACGCAAAGGGGCCGTTTTCGCTCCGCTCCTCCATAACAGCCTGGATGAAGCCCCGGCCGATGTTCTTGATGGCCACCAGCCCGAAACGGATCCCTCCCTCCTCCACGGTAAAGCGGTCCAGAGAGCGGTTGATATCCGGCGGCAGCAGGGCGATGCCGCAGTCCCGGCACTCATTGATATAGCCCGCCACCTTGTCGGAGTTGTCCAGCACGGAGGTCAACAGGGCCGCCATGTACTCCCGGGTGTAGTGGCACTTGAAGTAGGCCGTCTGATAGGCCACCACGGCGTAGCTGACCGCGTGGGCCTTGTTGAAGGCATAGTTCGCGAAATCGTAAATCTCCTGGTAAATGGCCTCTGCCGTGGCCTCCGGGATACCGTTTGCCACACAGCCGGAGATGTTCCGGTCCAGATCGCCGTGGAGGAAGGCCTCCCGTTCCTTCTCAATGTCCTTCGCCTTCTTTTTGCTCATGGCCCTGCGGACCATATCCGCCTGTCCCAGAGAATAGCCCGCCAAGTCCTGGAAAATCTTGATGACCTGCTCCTGATAAACGATGCAGCCATAGGTGACGGACAAAATAGGCTCCAGGGAGGGATGGCGGTACTTAATGAGCTTTGGGTCCTGTTTGCAGGCGATGAATCGGGGGATGGAGTCCATGGGCCCGGGACGGTAGAGGGCAATGATCGCGGTGATGTCCTCAATATTCTGGGGTTTCAGCCCCACACATACACCGGTCATGCCGGTGGATTCCATCTGGAATACACCGGAGGTCTTCCCCGCCGCCAGCATTTCGTAAGTCTCCGGGTCCTCCTCCGGGATATCCGCCAGGCGGAAATCCGGCTGCTGCTCCTTTAAAAGCTGCACCGCGTCCTCCAGCACCGTCAGGTTCCGCAGTGCCAGGAAGTCCATTTTGAGAAGTCCCAGCTCCTCCAGCGTCACCATGCCGTACTGGCAGACCACGATATCGTCGTTCTTCGCCAGAGGCACATACTCATAGACGGGCCGCTTGGTGATCACCACTCCGGCGGCGTGGGTGGACGCGTTCCGGGGCATGCCCTCCAGCATTTGGGCGGTGTCGATGAGCCGCTTCACCGTCTCGTCACGGTTGTAGAGGTCGCTGAGGGACTTCGTCAGCCGCATAGCGTCCGCCAGCGTGATATGGGCTCCGGGATGATTTGGAATCTGCTTGGCAATCTGGTCTACCTCGGCGTAAGGCAGGTTCATCACCCGCCCCACATCCCGCACCACGCCCCGGGCGGCCATGGTGCCGAAGGTGACGATCTGGGCCACATGATCCTCGCCGTACTTCCGGCGGACATACTCAATGACCTCCCCCCGGCGGGTGTCGCCGAAGTCCATGTCAATATCCGGCATGCTCACCCGCTCCGGGTTCAGGAACCGCTCGAAATAAAGCCCGTATTTCACCGGGTCGATGTCCGTGATGTAGAGACAGTAGCTAACCATGGACCCCGCCGCGCTGCCCCGCCCCGGCCCCACGGGGATACCCGCGCTCCGGGCGTAGCGGACAAAATCGGAGACGATGAGGAAGTAGTCCGTAAAGCCCATTTTCTCAATCATGTCCTGCTCATATTGGAGCTGTTCCCGGTGGGCCTCATCTTCACCGTAGCGAGCCCGGTAGCCCTGGTCACAGAGTTCTTTTAAATAGGAGAAGCTGTCGTAGCCCGGGGGCAGCTGGAACTCCGGCAGGTGGTACTTGCCAAAGGTGAAATCCATGCCGCACAGCTCCGCAATCTTCACCGTGTTCTCCAGGGCCCCCTCGTAATCGGAGAACCGCTCCGCCATCTCCGCCTCGCTGCGAAGGTAGAAATTCCGGGGCTCGTAGCGCATCCGGTTCTCATCGTCCAAGGTCTTTCCCGTCTGAATGCACAGGAGGACGTCGTGGGCCTCCGCGTCCTCTTTGCGGAGATAATGGGCGTCGTTGGTGCAGACCATGGGCAGTCCCGTCTCCCGGTGCATCCGGAGAATGCCCTGGTTCACCACCGCCTGGTCCCGAATTCCATGGTCCTGAAGCTCCAGATAAAAATGGTCCGGACCGAAAATTTCCGCAAGCTCCAGCGCATAGCGCTTGGCGTTCCCATACTCCCCGTTCCGCAGTCGGCGGGGAATTTCCCCCGCCAAACACGCGGAGAGGGCCACCAATCCTCCGCTGTGCTCCCGGAGAAGCTCCAAATCAATGCGGGGTTTGATATAAAAGCCCTTGGTCCAAGCCATGGAAACCATATAAGAGAGGTTTCGGTAGCCCTCCTCATTCTCGCAGAGAAGGACCAGGTGACGGCTCTCGGCGTCAAACTCGTGGACCTTGTCGGTGAGGCGGCGGCCCTCCGCAGTCACGTAAACCTCACAGCCGATGATAGGCTTGACGCCCTCCGCCTTACAGGCCCGGTAGAAGTCCACCGCGCCGTACATAACGCCGTGATCCGTAATGGCGCAGGCGGTCTGCCCCAGTTCCTTGACAATCTTCGGCAGATCCCGGATCCGGCACGCGCCGTCCAGGAGGCTGTATTCCGTGTGGACATGCAGGTGGACGAAGGACATCGCGCCTCCTCCTTTCTCTCTTACCGGCCCGCCGGCTTCACCCGAAGGGCCAGCAGGGCCTTGACATCCTCCAAAACCTCCGGGGAGGTCAGATCAATCATCAGCCAGCGCCCCATTTTGGAAGACGCCGTGTTCCGGTACAGCGCCTTGGTGCTCTCCGTGCAAGTCAAGAGCACCCCCTCGGCGGCCGGCTCGTCCTTGGGCGCGATGGAAACCATGGCCGTCACATAGCCGGGCCGGAAATACACGGTGGCCAGAGCTTTGCCGCCTTTTTTAAACTTTACGTTCCAGCCCGGCTCCAGGCCGCACCGGCTGTATTCCACCCTGGGCTCCGCGCCGTAGGTATCCTTGAGGTATTGCCGGAACTCCGGCCAGAGCGGATTGTCCGCGTAGCGGTCAATTTCCTCCTCCGCGGGCCGCCGGTCCATGGGAAACAGCTGGGCCCATTTCATCGTATCTGACATAAGCCGCATGACTCCTTTCGTATGGCTCGCTTCAACTGTCCATCTCCTTGGTAATCTCCTCTCCGCAGCGGGGACAGCAGCGGGGAATATGCCGGGGCAGCCTTGGAAACTGATAGAGCGGCGCGCCGCAGCGGGGACAGACAATGCCGAACCAGCCGACAATTAATCCGCCAAGCAGCAAAGCGGTGCCTAGGACTATGCCAATGATAAACCTCCCATCTCCCGACCATTCCCAGAGATATCCGCAGAGGAGGACCGCCGCGATGCCCGGCCAGGCCAGCAGATTGCTGAGCCGCCAGGACCCAAAGCAGTCAAGGGGACGTTTCTTCATATTAATCACTCCTCTTAGCTGTAAAGTTTTTCACTTTATAGCCATTGGCTTATCAGTCGTTTTAAGCTACAGCCCCTCCGCCAGCTCCACCAGCTTCCGCAGCCGGTGATTCAAACAGGATTTTGTCACCGGCGGGTCAAAGGTCTCCGCCAGCTCCGACAAACTCAGCTCCGGATACTCCAGCCGCAGGGCCGCTGTCTCCCGGAGCTTGTCCGGCAGCTCCTTGAGACGCCCTGCCGCCTCCAGCTTCCGGATGGCGGCGCCCTGGCTCTGGGCGGCCTCCACCGCCTTGTCCAAATTGGCGCTGTCGCAGTTCAGCCGCCGGTTCACGCTGTTGCGGATGCCCTTTTCCAGCTTGGCGGACATGATCCGCATGGCCGCCACCGGCGCGCCGATCAGCGTCAGGAAGTCCTCAATCTGGTCGCTCTGCTTGAAGTAGGTGACGGAACTGCCGTTCCGGGCTACACTTTTGGGTGGATATCCGCTCTCCCGGAGCAGCACCTCCAGTTCCCGGCTGGCCTGGAGATGGGAGCTGGTCAGCTCCAGATGATACCGCTTGGAGGGGTCCGTGACGCTCCCCCCGGCGAAGAAACAGCCCCGGAAAAAGGCCGCCCGGCAGCACTCCTCCTCCACCATGGCGAAATTGATATGAAGGGCTAGGCTCTGCCGGGGATCATAGCCCAGCAGGTCGATGATATGATCCAGCTTCTCTCCCGCGCTGATTTGAAACACCATCTTCCCCGGCGGCGGATTGGCCGAATCCGGCTGACGGTCGAAGCCCAGGTCAAAGGCCCGCTGAAACAGCCGGGGCAGGCGGGCGGCAAAATTGGGATTTTCCGTGATGATCCGAACCTCGGAGGAGCTGAAGGTGTGGCAGTAGAGCAGGATGCCATAGGCCTCCGCCTGGGCGCAGCACTTTCGCTGCACCGGCAGCCTGCAAAGCTCATTTTTTGTTTCAAAGGAAAAGGACATCCGTCAGCCTCCGTTTTTCATGGACACCCAATGTTCATGCAGCACGGCGTATTCCGGATTTTCCTCCCCACCGGTCAGGGCCGGAATGACCACGCCGCTCTCCAGTTCGTAAAAGAAGCTCATGCCGGCCTTGGCGGCCGCGTACACTTCGTTCCGGGCGTCATACGTCCCATAGGAACAAGCGTAGTGCTCATAGCCGTCCAGCTGTGGGTGCTGGGACAACATCGTCAGGCCGTTGCCCGCGTCATCATAAGCAAGAAGATGGATTTGTCCGGGATCGCTCGCGCTGGAGCGGTGTTCGATGTAAAAATGGTCTCCGCCGGTCAGGGGAAATCCGTCCGTTTCTTTCCATACGTCAAAGCAGGCCTTGATCCCCTCCACCCGGGGCATCATCGCCTCGTCCACGGGTTCCCGCAAATGGTATGGCTCGGGATAAGAATCCGATTCCTCCACCCTCGCCTCCTGCTCTCCGCAGGAGATCAGCAGCAAAAGCGCCGCCAGAATCCACGCCAGCCGCCGTATCCGCATCAGACGCTCCTCTTCTCCACCTGATACTTGTCGGCTTTAAAGTCCCTGGCAATGCGGACGTTTCGCTCCGCGTGGAGGAGAATCAATTCCTGGGCCAGCTTGTCGGGATGGTGGCGGACAAAGCCGTCCTGCACCGTGGCGATGGGCCGGCTGATCAGCTCCACTCCCAGGGCGGCGCAGCGCTCCGTATCATAACGCAGAAGCTCCGCCCCCTCCTGGGCGTAGCGGGCGGCCACATCCTCGGGGATGGGGGAGGAATTCACCAGGCACAAATGGAACAGCCCCTTTACCGAGTGCTGAAACAGGGCCGCGATATGGTCCGAGGCGGTGTAGCCCTCCGTCTCCCCCTCCTGGGTCATGACGTTGCAGACATAGATTTTCAGGGCGGAAGACTCCCGAATGGTGTCCACAATGCCGTCCACCAACAGGTTTGGAATGATGCTGGTGTAGAGGCTCCCGGGTCCCAGGACGATCATGTCCGCCTCATGAATGGCGGCCAGAGCCTCCGGCAGGGCCTTGGGCCGCTCCGGAAGCAGCCGCACCTTGGTGATCCGGCAGTCCTCCTTTTTCTTGCAATGAAAAATCTTGGACTCGCCAATGACGCTGGCTCCATTTTCAAACTCTGCCTCCAGCTGTACGTCGGCGGTGGTGACGGGAAGCACCCGGCCGGTAATCGCCAAAACCTCGCTCATCCGGCGGACCGCCGTATCAAAGCTGGGAGAGATGCCGTTCAGCGCCGCCAGGAACAGATTTCCAAAGCTCTGTCCCGCCAGAGTCCCCTCCTGAAAGCGATAGTCCATCATCTGCTTCATCAGCGGCTCGGTGTTGGCCAGCGCCACCAGGCAGTTCCGGATGTCTCCCGGCGGAGGCATTCCAAGATCCTGCCGCAGAGCGCCGGAGCCGCCGCCGTCATCCGCCACCGTCACGATGGCGGAGAGATTTTCCGTGTAGTCCTTCAAGCCCCGCAGCATATTGGACAGGCCGTGCCCGCCGCCGACAACGGCGATCCGGGGGCCATGCTTCCGGGGGGCGCGGTAAGGTTGGTATTCCATAGGCTTCCTTTCCGGCTCAAACGGCCCGTTCCATATCCCGGTGATGCTCCGCTACCGGATAGCCCCGCTCCCGGATGAACTCCGTCAGCGCATGGGCGATGGCCACGGAACGGTGGTGCCCTCCGGTACAGCCCACGGCGATTACCAGACCGGTCTTTCCCTCCTCCGCGTACAGCGGCAGCGTAAAGCCCAGCAGATCTTTCACTTTGCGGAGAAAATCCTGGGTCTGCTGAAAGCCGAACACATAGTCCGACACCGGCTTATCCAGGCCGGTCTGGTGCCGCAGCTCTTGGATATAGAACGGGTTGGGCATAAACCGCACGTCCAGCACCAGGTCAGCCTCCAGGGGAAGACCGTATTTGAAGCCGAAGGACGTGACACTCACCGTCATGCCCGCCTGCTCCCCTTCTCCGTTGAAAATGCGCAGAAGCTCGCTCCGCAGCTTGGAGGTGGGAAGCTGGGTGGTATCAATGACAAAGTCCGCCCGCCGCCGTACCGGCTGCATCAGCTCCCGCTCCTTTTCCACCGCCTCCTCCAGGGAATCAACCTCCTTTTCCAGAGGGTGGCGCCGCCGGGACTCCTTATACCGTTTGATAATGGCCGCCGGGGACGCGTCTAAAAACAGCATCCGGCACACGCCCTCCATGCTCTTGAGTTTGTCCAGCACATCGAAGAGCTCCGTGAAGGACTCCGCCGTCCGCACATCGTACACCAAGGCCACCCGGGCGTAGCGCCCGCCGCCCGCGGCGCAGAACTCCGCGAATTTCAAAATCATCGCGGCGGGCATGTTGTCCACAATATAAAAGCCGCTGTCCTCCAAAAAAGACGCCGCCTTGCTCTTTCCCCCGCCGGACAGGCCGGAGATGATCAGAATTTCCATGGGACGCCTCCTCTAATCTATAAATTTGACCTCCGGCTCCAGCCGGACGCCGGTTTTCTCCCAGACGGTTTCCTGAACCTGCCGGATCAGCTCCCGGATGTCGGCGCAGGTGGCCCCACCCCGGTTGACCACAAAGCCCGCGTGCTTCTCGCTGACCTGGGCGCCGCCCACCGTTTTCCCCTTCAAGCCGCACTGATCAATGAGCGTCCCGGCAAAATAGCCCTCCGGACGCTTGAAGGTACTGCCCGCGCTGGGCAGCTCTAGGGGCTGGCTGGCCTTCCGCTTGGCCATCAGCTCCCGCATGGTCTCCCGGATCGCCTCCGGATCGCCGGGAACCAGCCGGAACACCGCGGACAGCACCGTAACCTCCGGACGCTCTGTAAGGAAACTCCTTCGGTAGCCAAAGGCCAGCTCCTCCCCGGAGAGGAATTGGACGCCCTCCTCCGGGAACAGCGCCGACACACCGGTGATTACCTGCTTCAGCTCCCCGCCGTAGGCTCCGGCGTTCATACACACGCCGCCGCCTACTGTCCCGGGGATGCCGTGGGCGAATTCCAGTCCCGTCAACCCCCGCTTGCAGGCAAAGTCCGCCAACCGGGCCAAGGAAACGCCCGCTCCGGCGAGAATCGTGCCCGCCTCTTCCCCGTCCTCCAGACGGCTGAGCCCGGAGGTCTCAATCACCAGCCGGTCCAGCCCCTCGTCCGGGGCCAGCAGGTTGGTGCCGTTCCCGATTACCAGAGGACGGGCTCCGCACTCCCGGGCCATGGACAGCAGCAGTACCATCTGCTCCCCCTTTTCGGGAAACGCCATCCGTTTCGCCGGTCCCCCTGCCCGAAAGGATGTGTGCTTTGCCATAGGCTCTTCCCTCAAGAGCTTTACGTCCGGTAAATAATCCGCCATCTGCTTGTCAAGCCGCGCCGTCCAATCCATAAAAGGGCCTCCCCGTTTTCGTGCTTACATCACCCGGCCCAGCATGGCCGCGCCGATGATGCCCGCGTCGTTCCCCAGTTCCGCCGGAAGGATCTTGGTAACCCGTCCTCCGTGGCGGGAGAAGGATTCCTTTGCCACCGCCTCCCGCAGGGGCTCCAGCAGCAGGTGCGCCGGGGCCGCGGATACTCCCCCGCCGATGGCCACCGCCTCGGGCCGAAGGGCGTTGATCAGATTTGCCATGCCGGCGGCCAGATACTCCACATATTGACGGCAGACGGTCAGGGCCGTTTCGTCTCCCGCCTCCGCCGCCAAGAAGGCCGTCCGGCCCTCCACGCCGCTCTCCGCCGCGAACCGGTGGAGGGCGCTCTCGGGATGTACATCCATAGCCCGCTTCGTCTGCTGAATCAGGCCGGTAGCCGAGGCGTACCGCTCCCAGCAGCCCCGGCGGCCGCAGTTGCAGGGCTCGCCGTCCCGGCAGATTACCATATGTCCCGCCTCGCTGGAGGCCATGCCTCCCCGGAGTTTTCCATCCACGATAATCCCCGCGCCCACGCCGGTGCCCAAGGTGATAACGGCAAAGTCCCGGGTCCCCCGCCCCGCGCCGCCAAAGAACTCACCCACGGCGGCACAGTCCGCGTCGTTGCCCAGCAGCAAAGGCAGGTCCAGATGCCTGCGGAACAGCTGCTCCAGCGGGACGTTTTCCATGGGAATGTTGGTGGTAAAGAGCACATCGCCCCCATCCACCGCGCCGGGCAGGCCCACGCCCACCCACCGGACCTTCTCCCGAATCACCCGCTTGGACAGCTCCGCCAAGGTCTCCGCGAAGCGCTCCGGCCCCTGGAAATCCAAAGGAACCCGCTCAACCGTCAGGATTTTGCCCGTCTCGTCCACCAGACCGGCTTTCAGGTTTGTGCCGCCAACGTCAATGCCGATATACATAACCGCGTCCTCCTCAAAGATTTCCATCCGCCCGGGCATCTACCTTTTTTGCCAGCTCTTGGGCGGCGTTAAACCCGAACTTCCGGTGACGGTTGTTCATGGCCGCCACCTCCACGATGCTGGCCAGATTCCGTCCGGGCCGTACCGGAATGGTGACGGTGGGGACCTGGATGTCCAGAATATCAATAAAGTGGTCCTCAATACCCAGGCGGTCATAGAACTTTTTGCTGTCCCAGGGCTCGAAGTTCACCACCAAATCCAGCTGCGCCTCCGTCTTGATCGCCCGGACGCCGAAGAGCTGCCGCACGTCGATGACGCCGATGCCCCGCAGCTCAATGTAATTGCGGATTACCTCCGGGGCGGTGCCCATCAGCTGTCCAGAAATACGGCGGAGCTCCACCGCGTCGTCGGCCACCAGCCGGTGTCCCCGCATAATCAGCTCGATGGCCGCCTCGCTTTTGCCCACGCCGGAGTCGCCGGTAATCATGACGCCCTCTCCATAGATGTCCAGCAGCACGCCGTGCCGGGTGATGCAGGGGGCCAGGACCTTGTTCAGATACTCAATGGTCCGGCTGGTAAAGGCCACCGTCACCTCACTGGTCCGCAGAAGGGTTTTCTGATGCTCAACGGCGCTCTCCAGACACTCCGGAAAGCAGTCCAGACTCCGGGCAATGACCAGGGCGGGGATATCGTAGAGAAAGAGGTCGTCAAAGCACTTGCGGCGCTGGGCGTCGCTCAAGCCCCGGAGATAGGTGACCTCCGCCTTGCCGATAACCTGGAGACGGCAGGGATCGAAGTAATCGTAAAAGCTGAGAAACTGGAGACCCGGCCGGTTCAAATCCGGCACGGTCAGCAGCGCGCTGTCGAAATCGCTGCCCTGGTTCAATACCTCCAAATGAAAAAGGGATACGAAATCCTTCACCTTTAAACCGTGTTCACGCATAGCGTTTCTCCTTTTCCCGGCGGGAAGGCCGGGCGTCCTTGGTTTTCGCGTCCAGGACGCGTTCGTTTCCATTATATATGAAGTCCGCCGATTGCGCAACACCTTCGGCACAGAAGATGGGCGGGAAATCTCATGTAAAAAAACTTTTGTTTTTTTGAAAATTCTTCTTGCATTTTTCGATAGATTCTGTTATTATAACACTCGTGCTTATGAAAATACGCACATACTATGCGACAGCGGGGAGGTGCAAT
Source organism: uncultured Oscillibacter sp. (assembly GCA_910588175.1). Classification (GTDB taxonomy): domain Bacteria; phylum Bacillota; class Clostridia; order Oscillospirales; family Oscillospiraceae; genus Oscillibacter. The sequence continues at coordinate 125,852 of CAJUQQ010000001.1, read as the reverse complement.
GGATGGCTAAGTGCGAGTATTGCGGCAAAGGCGTGACCTTTGGTATTCAGGTCTCTCACTCTCACCGGCGTTCCAACCGTCCCTGGAAGCCCAACGTGAAACGTGTCAAGGCGATCGTGGATGGTTCCCCCCGCCACGTATATGTCTGCACCCGGTGCATGCGCTCCGGCAAGGTTACCAGAGCGGTCTAATGAGGTTGAGAAAAGCTCCCGGACAGTTTGTCCGGGAGCTTTTTTGCCATATGGCCTCCCTGGCAAAGCGGTTACGGCGCGTCTTCCCGCGCAAAGTCCATCCTCACCAGGCTCTTCCCGTTGGGAAGTCCGCGCTCCCAAGCTCCGCCCGCGCGGTATCCGATTGTTCCTATCGCCTCTCTCAGCACCTCCCGCTCCACCGGATGATGCACCCGTTCCAGTCTGTCAAACGTGTGCAAATAGGGGGAGTCCGATACCCAGCGCTCCTCTCCGTCGACCTGAATGACGCATGAGACATACGCCGGTCTCACATGCCGGATCACCTCTTGAAAGCGCTCATAGCCGATATACTCCACCAGCAGATCCGCAACCACCAGTTCTGCCTCCGGAAGCCGATAGGGCTCCTCCGTCAAATCCGCCCGCAGACATTCCAGCACACCCACCAATTCTGGATGCCGGGCGGCCGCCGCTTCCAGATAAGCGGCGTTGATGTCCACTCCGTACACCTTTTTGACCCGGTCCTTCCGGATATGTTCCAAACCGTTTCCACCCGCAATCCCCAGTATCATAATCCTGGAAACCGGGTAATCCTCAAGCTGGCTTTTCATTATCTCGTTCAGCGCTTGAAGCTGCAAAACGGACTCCAGCTTCATGTGTTTTTCGTAATCCTCCAGAGGAATCTCCTCCCACGGATGTCTCATTGGTCTCCCCCCTGTTTATAAACCCGTATTCACAACCGCTGGACGCTGTCCGGACGGTCTTTTTCTGTCATATCGCGGCGCTCTCCCCTGCTGTCCGTCAGGCTCTTCGCAGGAAAGCTCCTTGTCTGACAAGAAAAATCCTCGTCCATCCGGCATCCCTGGTTAGGAAGACAGGTTTGAACACCTCCCGGACAAAATGTCCGGGAGGTGTTTGTCCTGTGAAGCTCAAACCCGCTCCGCCAGCTTCCCGCTGTATTCCGCCCGGAAATTGCCGAAGCGTTCCTCATCCAGGGCCTCCCGAATCTTCGCGGCCAGCTCATTATAAAAATACAAATTGTGCAGTACCGCCAGCCGCAGGGCCAAGGTCTCCTCCGCCTTGAAAAGGTGCCTGAGATAGGCCCGGGAGAACCGCTGGCAGACCGGACAGCCGCAGCGTTCACTGATGGGCCTCTCGTCCGCGGCGTACTTGGCGTTGAGGATGTTGACCGTCCCTTCCCAGGTGAAGAGCTTCCCATGCCGTCCGTTGCGGGAAGGCATGACGCAGTCGAAGAAATCTACCCCCCGGGCCACGCCCTCGATGATGTTGCTGGGGGTGCCTACGCCCATGAGATACCGGGGTTTTTCCCGGGGCATGTGGGGCTCCACCGCGTCGATGATGTCGTACATGACCTGGGTAGGCTCTCCCACCGCCAGTCCACCGATGGCATAGCCGTCGCAGTTCAGCTTGGCGATCTCCTCCATATGCCAGATCCGGAGATCCTCAAACGTAGCCCCCTGGTTGATGCCAAAGAGAAGCTGTTCAGGATTCACCGTGTCCGGCAAGGCGTTCAGACGGTCGTGTTCCCGCTTACAGCGTTCCAGCCACCGGAGGGTCCTCTCACAGCTGGCTTTGGCGTATTCATGGGTTGCCGGGTTCTCCACGCACTCGTCAAAGGCCATGGCCACATCGCTGCCCAGATTGGACTGAATGCGCATGGATTCTTCCGGCCCCATGAAAATCTTCCGCCCGTCGATGTGGGATGAGAAGTAAACCCCCTCCTCCTTGATCCGCCGCAGGGGAGCCAGGGAAAAAACCTGGAAGCCCCCGGAATCCGTCAGAATAGGCCCCTCCCAGTTCATGAACTTGTGGAGCCCCCCCATCTTCCGGATCAGCTCGTCACCGGGCCGGAGGTGAAGGTGATAAGTATTGCTCAATTCGATCTGACAGCGGACCTCCCGGAGATCGAAGGCATCCACACCGCCTTTAATCGCGGCCTGGGTACCTACGTTCATAAACACCGGGGTCTGGACTACGCCGCCGTGGGCGCAGGAAAACTGGCCGCGCCGCGCGCGGCCCTCGGTTTTTAGCAGCTTGAACATCCGTTTCTCCTTCTTATAAGCTGTCGAAAAAGGCCCTCAGCTCCGCCTTTTCCTCTGCGGGAATCGCCTTCTTAGGGATACCCAGCTCCGCCCCGGCCAGGGCGGTAAGCTGATGAAAACAGGCCCCGGGGTCCACCTGAGCCCGGATGCGGAGAAATGCCTCCCAGGTTCCCGCCGCCCGGAAGTCCTCCGGATTCTCCAGCCCCACCCGGCGGAGATTTTCCGCCAGCTTAGAACCCACGTTGGGGAGCTCTTCCAGCGTCATCATGGTTCTTCCCTTCCTTCATGAAACCTGACAGCCAGGCTCCTTTGCGTTTTCAGCTCTTTCTTTGATACAGCAATTCCACAATCTCCCCTATGCTTCTGCAGCTCTTCAGGGTCAGAGCCGCTTTCGGAAAATCCGCCGGAAACAGAGGATGATTTCTCCTCCGCCCATCAGCCAAATATTACCCGGGTGTTCCCGGCCTGGCCGCCCTCAGCACAGAGCGATTCACTAAATCCCTGACATCCAATCCTTCCAACCTGTCCACATCGCGCCGGGCGTATTTTCTCTCAAACGTGGTTTTCCTCTCCTGTATCCGTCTTACCGTTGGAAGTAACCGCGCTGTCCATTCCATCGGACGGCGCCCCTCACGAAATGAACATCGCGTCTCCGAAGGAGAAAAAGCGGTAACGCTCCGCCACGGCCTCCCGGTAGGCGTTCAGCACCGCCTCCCGCCCCGCGAAGGCGGATACCAGCATAATCAAGGTGCTCTCTGGCAGGTGGAAATTCGTCACCAGACCGTCCATGACCTTAAACCGGCAGCCGGGATAGAGGTAAATGTTCGTCCAACCGGACCGGGCCTCTATATGTCCGTCCTCCTCCGCCCAGCTCTCCAGCGTCCGGCAGGAGGTGGTCCCTACACAAATCACCCGTCCGCCGTTCGCCTTGGTGCGGTTGATAAGCTCCGCCGTCTCCGCCGGGACGGTGCAGAACTCGCTGTGCATGTCGTGGTCCTCAATCGCCTCCTCCTTCACCGGCCGGAAGGTCCCCAGACCCACATGAAGGGTCACATAGCCCAGACTCACGCCCTTGTGGCCAATTTCCCGCAGCAGCTCCGGCGTAAAATGGAGCCCCGCCGTGGGGGCGGCGGCGCTGCCCAGCACTTTGGAGTAGACGGTCTGATACCGCTCCTGGTCCTGGAGCTCTTCCTTGATATAAGGCGGCAGAGGCATTTTCCCCAAACGCTCCAGCACCTCCAGGAAAATCCCCTCGTATTCAAAGCGGACCAGCCGGTTTCCGTCCGCCTCCTCCCGTATGACCTCGGCCGCGAGGGCCCCGTCGCCAAAGATCATTCGGGCCCCGGCCCGAAGCCTCCGGCCTGGGCGGACCAGGCACTCCCAGACATTGTCCCCCCGGTCCGTGAGAAGCAGAACCTCACAGGCCCCGCCCCCCGGCAGCCTCCGGCCCAGGAGACGGGCGGGCAGGACCCTGGAATCGTTCATAATCAGACAGTCCCCAGGCCGCAGCAAAGACGGCAGATCAAAAAAATGCCGGTGTCCGGTCTTCCCCGTCCGGCGGTCCAGCGTCATCAGCCGGGAGCCGTCCCGTCTCTCCATGGGGGTCTGGGCAATGAGCTCCTGGGGCAGGTCATAGTAAAAATCGCTTGTCTTCATGTCATATCCTTATCTGATCGTAATATCTGTATAATAGAAGTTTAAAATCTCCTGGAAGCCAAAGCCCTGCTCCGCCATGGCCTTGGCCCCGTACTGGCTGAGCCCCACGTTGTGCCCGTTTCCCGTGCCGGTAATGACAAAATTTCCGTTGGAGGCCCCCCCGCCGGAGGGCTGTACCGCCTCGGCGGAGACCGTCACGGTGCCGGAGGCGGTGATGGCCGAAGCGGTGTTTCCCCACAGTGTACCGGTGGTTCCGCTGCCGGAGATCACCGAGACCCCGTCCAGGGAAGAAAGCAGCTCCGTGCCGTTGACGGAAAGTCCGCCGGAGCTTCCCCGCCGGCCATTGATGTCAAAGCGCAGGCTGCTAACGGATTTTTGATATGTGCTGCTGTAGAAGATCATCCGGCAGTCGTCGCCGGTGAACGTCTTCGTCCCGCCGGTGCCCACAAAGGTCACCCGCTTCACGTTCCCCAGCGGCGTGTATTCTGAGACGTAAACATCCTGGACCGTACCCACAGAATGGCCCTTCTGGTCCAAAATCCAGCTCAGTTCCCCGGCGGTATAGGTGACGGAATAGCTGTTGTTGGGAACGGCGGTCTGGGACTCATAAGGGTCCAGCTTTCCTTTCAAATACCCTGTCTCCGTTCCCCAGACATTTCCCCCGTCCTCGGTGGCTCCTCCGTCGGAGGAGTGATAAACCGCGTCCTGCACCAGGGTCCCGTTGTAGTAGATGCACAGTCCGGCGGTGTTATCCACCGCCCGGTCGCTGTCGGCGGAGGGCTCGTTCTTTCCCGTTCCCCGCCCGTTGTAGACCTGGCAGTCCACGCCGCCGCACACGTCAAAGCCCTCGTCCCGAAGGTGCTTGTTGTGCCCCTGGACAAAGGTCCTGGCGCAGACCGCCTGCGCCTCCAGCGCCGCAAGGGGCCAATCTCCCGGCATCTCGTAAGGGACGACGCCCTTTACATAGTCCTCCAGGCTCACCACGTTGATGACCTTCAGGCTGCCCGCGCTCTCCGGGACGTACTCGAAGCCTCCGGCGTAACGATAGCCCTTGAACCATGTGGCATTCCCGGCGGGACGGACTCCCAGCGGACGCTCCCCGCCGCGGTGCTCATAGAGAAGCTCCGAGGTACCGGTCCGGGTCACGGAGACGGAGCCGCCGCCGGAGGGGCTCATGGTGATGGTGGTTACATCCGTCCGGCCCAGGGACACAAACCTCCGGTCCCCGTCATAATAACCGAATTCGTAGCCCGCTCCCTCCGCGTTTTCCAAATTGGCGGAGGCCAGGGCGGTACTGCCATAGCGCAGTCCCACCTTCACCACGCCGTTGGTCACGGCGGAGGCCTCAGGGGGGCGGAGAGCAAAAAAAGTCACAACCAAAAGCAGGAGAAGAAGCCTATTTTTCATGGAACCTCCCAACGATCCCCGTCTTGACGCGCCGGGGAAATCATGGTACTATTACGTACAACAGACATTTGTCCGTGAAACAAACACAGCTGCCGCCATATGTCCACATTATAATACAAGACCGCGTTGAATTCAACCAGGAAATCCAACGGTGTTTCGCAACAACGCGGCGGGAGGAGCATATTATGAATCAGTACAAGGTCGGCGTCATCGGCTGCACCGGCATGGTGGGCCAGCGCTTTGTCTCCCTTTTGGAAAACCATCCCTGGTTTCAGCTGACGGCGGTAGCCGCCAGTGCCCGCAGCGCCGGAAAGACCTATGAGGAGGCCGCGTCCCCCCGCTGGGCCATGACCTCCCCCATGCCGGAGGCGGCCAAAAGCCTGGTCATTCTGGACGCGGAGGCCGACGCGGAGAAGCTGGCGTCCCAGGTGGACTTCTGCTTCTGTGCCGTGGATATGAAGAAGGAAGAAATCCGGGCCTTGGAAGAGAAATACGCGAAGCTGGAGTGCCCAATCGTTTCCAACAACTCCGCCCACCGCTGGACGGACGACGTGCCCATGGTGGTGCCGGAAATCAACGCGGAGCACCTCCAGGTCCTTGAGGCCCAGCGCAAGCGCCTGGGCACCAAGCGGGGCTTCATCGCCGTAAAGTCCAACTGCTCTCTCCAGAGCTATGTTCCCGCCCTGCATCCCCTGCTGAAATATGGGATTGACCGGGCACTGGTCTGTACATATCAGGCCATCTCCGGCGCGGGCAAAACCTTTGCGCGCTGGCCGGAAATGGTAGACAACTGTATTCCTTACATCGGCGGCGAGGAGGAGAAATCCGAGCAGGAGCCCCTGAAGCTGTGGGGCAGCCTGAAGGACGGCAAAATCGTCAAATCCGCCGGTCCCGCCATCACTGCCCAGTGCTTCCGGGTGGCCTGTCAGGACGGTCACATGGCGGCAGTGTTTGTGAAGTTCCAAGAGGGAAAGCAACCCTCTATCGACCAGATCAAGGCCGACTGGGCCGCCTTCCGGGGCCCCGCCCAGGAGCTTGATCTCCCCTCCGCCCCCAAGCAGTTCCTACATTACTTCGAAGAGCCGGACCGGCCCCAGACCCGCTTGGACCGGATGCTGGAAAACGGCATGGCCGTCTCTCTGGGCCGCCTCCGGGAGGACACCCAGTACGATTACAAATTTGTGGGTCTCAGCCACAACACTCTCCGCGGCGCGGCGGGCGGCGCGGTGCTGCTGGCGGAACTGCTGTGCGCGAAAGGCTATATTGAGGCAAAATAAACCCGCGTTTACGAAAGAAAAGGCTTGCCGCAGACTCGCGGCGAGCCTTTTTCTATGGGAAGAAAGGAGTTCTATCGGTGAAACACCCTATCTTTACAGGTTCCGCGGCGGCCATTGTCACGCCGTTTCACCAAGACGGCGTAAACCTGGACGCTCTGGGAGACCTGCTGGACTTTCAGCTGGAGAACGGAACGGACGCCATCGTCGTCTGCGGCACTACCGGCGAAGCCAGCACCATGACCTACCAGGAGCGGGCGGAGGCCATCGCTTTCTGCGCCCGTCACGTAGGAGGTCGGGTCCCGGTGATCGCCGGAACCGGGTCCAACTCCACAGAGAACGCCGTCACCCTCTCCCGGGAGGCGGAGCGCCGGGGGGCGGATGGCCTGCTGGTGGTAACGCCCTACTACAACAAGGCTAGCCAGGCGGGGCTGATTCGCCACTACCAGACCATTGCCGCCTCGGTCTCCCTCCCAATCATCCTCTATAATGTGCCCTCCCGCACCGGCGTCTCCATCGCCCCGGAAACCTACGCCGCCCTGGCGGAGCTTCCCAATATCATCGGGGTCAAGGAGGCGTCGGGAAACCTGGGGAACGTCCAGCGGACCCGGGCTCTCTGTCCCAGCGACTTTTTCATCTGGTCCGGCAACGACGACGAAACCGTCCCCATCTGCGCCCTGGGGGGCAAGGGCGTTATCTCCGTGGCCGCCAACGTCCTACCGGCGGAAATGCACCGGCTGACTCAGCTGTGCCTTCAGAATGACTTTGCCGCCGCCGGGGAACTGCAAGTGCGTTTAAAGGACTTCTGCGACGCCATGTTCTGCGAGGTGAACCCTATCCCGGTGAAAACCGCCCTTAAACTGCTGGGCTGGAAGGTCGGGGAGCTCCGCTCCCCCATGTGCCCGCCCTCGCCGGAGAATCTGGCCCGCATCAAGGCCGTGCTGGCAAAGTATGGCCTCCCGGTCACATAAGCAAAGCAGCCGCCCTTTTCGGGCGGCTGTCAGGCTGTCGAAAATGTCTTTTCGACAGCCTGAGCAAGTTTTTTGGACCTTTAAAAAGTTCCAAAAAACTTCTGATTGAAAACGAGAGAAACCCCTGATGGGTTTCTCTCGTAGCTCTTTTCCTTTCCGTTCCCTTGCGGACAGCACTTTTTCGACAAGCTGGCAGCCGCCCTTTTCGGGCGGCTGTCTTCCTGTCATGCGGTTCTACTTTCTTCCCAATAGGCCCCGATATCCCGGATATTCTCCTCCAGGGATTTGTTCTCGTCGTAGAGCTCGTTATCTGTCCAGTGCGCCAGGTCATCCTTGAAATCCGAACCGGGACCGCCGGAGCGGAAATTTCTGCCCTCCGTAGTCAGCAGCAGCTCGCTGTCCTCCAGGAGGCCGTGGACTTCCTCCAGGAAGGCCGCGACGGCCGCCGGGTCAAATTCGTCGTGCATAGGACTGCCGAAGTTGATATCGAAGCTGACGCTCCCTTCCCGGACCACCTGTTCCTCTCCGGTTTCGTCCAGGAAAAACAGCTCATACGTATAGGTGGCATAACCCTGGTACATGGTGGGCAGATACCGGAGCAGATAATCCTCCCCGTCCACCCGGCAGGCGAAACAGGAACCCCAGCCCGGGTGTTCCCCGGCAAAGGATTGTCCCCAATAGAGGCGGTTGTCCCCGGTCCGAACCCGGAGCTCGTACCAGCCCACCGTGTCTTGATCCTCATCTCCGGCCACCGTCACCAGCTCCATAATCTCCGGTTCCCCGTCGTGGTCAAAATCATAGCTTCCAGGCAGAGTTTCATGACTTTCCTCCCAGACGATGCCCTTGAGTTTCCCCTCCCGCGCCTCCACGGTGCAGGTGTAATACCTCTGTTCTCCGGCGTCTCCGCCCTGGCCGATAGTCAAATCTAAGCTGCCCTCCGACTGCCACACGCCCCAATCCTCCGGCAAAAACGTGTATTCCGGGATCGGGCTTCCATCCGGCAAGGTAAACTCCCAGCTGGTCCAATTCTCCGCCTCGAAAACGGTGACGGTGCACCATGTCTGGGCGCTGTAAGCCAGGGCCAAAAAGCCTCCCTCCGGGGACCAGAGAACGGACTGCCAAGGCCAGCCCATGTCCTGCCACAGCACCTCCCCCGTCTCCCGGTCCACGATCTGCAAAAATTCCGGAGATTGGACGCCGCTGACATACTCCCCGCTGGCCCCCTCCGCCCGGACCTCAAAGCGCCCGTCCGGCGAAACGGCCTCCCCCTCCACCTGGGCCACCGGCGTGGCGGCAATCAGCGCCTCATACTCGTCCGTATCTCCCGTTTCTTCCGGCGGTTCCTCCGTCGTCCCCGACTGCCCGCAGCCCGCCAGCAGAAGCGCCAGCGCCAAACCCAACAACAGCTTCCTCATACCCCTTGCTCCTCCTAATAATTTATATAGTATCGCCAGTATAAGGCGCCGCCGGGTTTGCTGTAATCTCAAACTGGATACACTTCTTTACAATCCGGTAACGCACTCTTGTCCGGGACCGGCATAAAGACACAAAATATAGGAATTTTTTCCGAAAAAGGTGTTGACCATCCCGGAATGCTGTGTTATACTCAACATTACCTGTGAGCGGGGCTTTTTTGTTGTGCGCTTTTTCGCTTTTCAAGCCACGGCGGACAGGTCCCGGCAGGGAGGCAGTCGGCCTTCCCCGGAGGAAGGCGAATATAAGGAGGTGCCGAACAATGCGAGTCAAAGTGACCCTGAGATGCAACGAGTGCAAGCAGAGAAACTACAATACCATGAAAAACAAGAAAAACACCCCGGACAAGCTGGAGCTGAACAAGTATTGCCGTTTCTGCCGGAAGCACACGCTCCACAGCGAGACGAAGTAATTGAAGAAAGGGCGTATTTGAAGAATGGCAGAAGCGAAGAAAAAGGATCGCGGCCTTTGGTTCCGCGAAATGAAAAGCGAACTGAAAAAGGTCGTTTGGCCCAACAAGCAGACGGTGGTGAAGAACACGGGCACGGTGCTGCTGTGCTCCGCCCTTATCGGCGCGTTTATCTGGGTGTTCGACTTTGTGTCCGTTTCCCTGGTCCAGATGATCCTGAGCGCCTTCGGCGCCTGAGGAACGCGAGATGGCAGACAGCGCGAAATGGTATGTCGTGCATACCTACTCCGGCTACGAGAATGCCGTCAAAACCAGCATTGAGAAGTTCGTCACCGGGCGGAACATGGAAGATATGATCCTGCGGATCGAGATTCCCATGGAAAACGTCACGGAGATCACCGAAAGCGGCGCTTCTAAGGAAGTGGCCCGGAAAGTCTTCCCCGGTTACGTGCTGATCAAGATGATCATGACCGACGAGACCTGGCACCTGGTGCGGAACGTCCGGGGCGTCACCGGCTTCGTGGGCACCGCCAACAAGGCCATTCCCCTGACGGAGGAAGAGGTGCTGGCCATGGGCATGGAAAAGCACGAGATCGTTGTCAAATACGGTTTGGGCGACCACGTGCGGATTATGGACGGCCCTCTGGCCAGCTTTACCGGCGTGGTGGAGGAAATCGAGCCGGATAAAAACCGGGTCAGCGTCATGGTTTCCATGTTTGGCCGGGAGACCCCGGTGGATCTGGAGCTGGATCAGGTCGAAGTTCTGAACTGAGCCGCGCGCTTGCGCGCAGGTGGGAGGGACGAGAGGAACCGTCCCGCCGAACCACATTTTAAATCGTAGGAGGTGCCGCTCCATGGCACAGAAGATCACTGGTTATGTAAAGCTGCAAATTCCCGCGGGCAAGGCGACGCCCGCTCCCCCCGTCGGCCCCGCTCTGGGCCAGCACGGCGTGAACATCGCCGCCTTTACCAAAGAGTTCAACGAGCGCACGAAAAATGACGCGGGCATGATTATCCCCGTTGTCATCACCGTATACGCGGACCGCTCCTTCTCCTTTATCACCAAGACGCCTCCGGCGGCGGTGCTGATTAAGAAGGAATGCAACATCGAATCCGGCTCCGGCGTTCCCAACAAGACCAAGGTGGCCACCATTTCCAAGGCCAGCATTCAGAAAATCGCCGAAATCAAAATGCGAGACCTGAACGCCGCCAATCTGGAGTCCGCCATGAGCATGATCGCCGGGACCTGCCGGTCCATGGGCGTCATTGTCGGCGACTGACCAATATTTTAAGAGCGGCCGGATCGCCGCTCCATACAGTGGGAGGATTCCGTTCCGAAGAACCACTATGAGGAGGAAGTAACAGTGTTTAGAGGCAAGAAATATCAGGACAGCGCCAAGCAGATTGATAAAAACACCCAGTATGAGCCCGCCGAGGGCCTGGCGCTGGTCTGCAAGACCGCTACCGCCAAGTTTGACGAGACGGTCGAACTGCATGTAAAGCTGGGCGTGGACTCCCGGCATGCCGACCAGCAGGTCCGCGGCGCCATCGTCCTGCCCCACGGCACCGGCAAGACCGTCCGGGTGCTGGTGTTCGCCAAGGGCGACAAAGCCGAGGCCGCCAAGGCCGCCGGTGCGGATTATGTGGGTGAGATGGATCTGGTTGAGAAGATCCAGAAGGAAAACTGGTTTGATTTCGACGTGGTGGTCGCCAGCCCCGACATGATGGGCGTGGTGGGCCGTCTCGGTAAGGTACTGGGCCCCAAGGGCCTGATGCCCTCTCCCAAGGCGGGCACCGTGACCCCGGACGTGGCCAAGGCCGTCACCGAGGTCAAGGCCGGTAAGATTGAATACCGCCTGGACAAGACCAACATCATCCACTGCCCCATCGGCAAGGTCTCCTTCGGCCCTGAGAAGCTGACGGAAAACTACAACACCCTGATGGGCGCCATCGTGAAGGCCAAGCCCGCCGCAGCCAAAGGCCAGTATATTCGCAGCTGCGTAGCCGCCGCCACCATGGGCCCCGGCGTGCGGATGAATACCGCGAAATTGGTCTAAGAGACCTAAAGGGGGGACTTGCGTCCCTCCTTTTCTCTTCCGTTCTGCCGGAGAGCGGAGACAGACGTGAGTACAGTGTGCTTATGAACCGCATTTTGGTGCCAGCGACCTGCGCATGTCCCGAAACGCGTGGAGCGGGGTGCTTTTGCGACGCGCATACCGGGAGTCTGCCGCCCTGCCCCTCCCTGCCAGCAAAACAATCATATATAGCTCTATCTTTTTCCTGATAACCTTTAATCTGGGTATTGACATTTACCTTTCCCTTGCATATAATATTACTTGCGTTCCAAAGACAGCAGGTGGGCCTCGCCCGTAAGTCCTGCCGAGGGCGGCAAATTATTTGATTTGCTCTGCGTCCTTGTGTCTGTTTGGACACGGGGATGTTTCTTTTTTTGAACGCGCATTCCCATTCCTATGGAGGTGAAAACAACCATGCCTAACGCGAAAGTCTTATCCGAAAAGCAGGCCATCGTCGCCGAGCTGACCGAGAAGATTCAGAAGGCCACTGCGGGCGTCATCGTCGACTACAAGGGTATCACCGTCGAAGAAGACACCGCTCTGCGCCGGGAGTGCCGTGAGAACGCGGTGGATTACGCTGTCGTTAAAAACACGTTGCTCCGCTTCGCCTTCAACAACACCGGCCTCAGCGACCTGGACGATCTGCTGAACGGCACCACTTCTCTGGCGCTGTGCGATGATCCCGTGGCTCCCGCCCGGATCATGAACGACTATGCCAAGAAGCTGACCGACAAGTTTGAGATCAAAGGCGGCTTCATGGACGGCAAGCCCGTGGACCTGAACACCATCAAGTCCCTGGCCTCCATCCCCGCTCTGCCCGTCCTCCAGGCCCAAGTCCTGGGTACCATGCTGGCCCCCATCACCGGCCTGGCCGTGGTCCTGAAGCAGATTGCCGAGAAGCAGGGCGCGCCCGCCGAGGCCCCTGCCGAAGAAGCCGCCGAGTAAGCGGCCGCCCCACCCTATCATAAAAATTTACTATCAGGAGGTTCCATACAATGTCTGAGAAAGTTACCGCCATGATCGAAGAGATCAAGGCCCTTACTGTTCTGGAGCTCAGCGAGCTCGTACACGCCCTGGAGGAGGAGTTCGGTGTCTCTGCCGCCGCTATGGCCGCTCCCGCCGCTGGCGGCGCCGCTCCCGCCGCTGAGGAGAAGACCGACTTTGACGTGGTCCTGACCGGCTTCGACGCCGCTTCCAAGATCAAGGTCATCAAGGTTGTCCGTGAGATCACCGGCCAGGGCTTGGCCGAGGCCAAGGCTACCGTCGAGGGCGCTCCCGCCACTCTGAAGGAAGGCGTCTCCAAGGACGACGCCGAGGCTCTGAAGAAGCAGATCGAGGAAGTCGGCGGCAAGGTCGAGCTGAAGTAATTTCTCTCCCCAAGCCAAAAAGAGCCCGTGGCCTTTGCCATGGGCTCTTTCTTATCGCTACAATGGACAGCGGCCCAAGCCGCAGAAAGCGAGTCCCTTTATGCGCATCATGGCCATCGACTACGGAGACGCCCACACCGGCATCGCCATCTCCGACCCCACCGGATTCCTGACGGGTTTTACCACCACCATCACCGCCTACCGCCCGGAGCTCGTGGCGGAGCAAATCGCCGCCCTGGCCCGGGAACACGGGGCGGAGGAACTGGTATTGGGCCATCCCCGGAACATGGACGGCAGCCGGGGCCCCCGAGCCGAAAAGGCGGAAGCCCTGGCGGAGCTGCTTCGGGATATCTCCGGCCTGCCGGTCGTTCTCTGGGACGAGCGCCGGACCACAATTGACGCCCACCAAATTCTCTTCAACGCCGGAAAGAACGGCAGACAGCGGAAGAAAACCGTAGACGCCGTGGCGGCGTCTCTGATTCTGGAGGGCTACCTGACCTATAAAAAAAGTCAGATCAACTAAAAAAGCAGCCGGTCGATTGGAAATCGGCCGGCTGCTTTTCTATGCCTTTTTAGTTTCTGACCGCCGTCGCTTCCGCTTGACTGGGCATCAGACATCCATAGCAAACGAATGCTTTGGGGAACACGTTTTCCCTCCGGCACCGCAGTTCCATTACGATGTTGTTCGCAAAATCAAGCGATCGCCGTATTGCGGGGGATATATCAGAACACACCCTGCGCCATCATGGCGTCGGCCACTCTCTGGAAGCCCGCGATGTTAGCGCCCGCAACCAGGTTGTAGCCCAGGCCGTACATCTCAGCGGCCTCCACGCTCATGCTGTAGATGGTATCCATGATCTGGTGGAGCTGCTTGTCGACCTCTTCCTCGGTCCACACCAGCCGCTCACTGTTCTGGGCCATCTCCAGGGCGGAAGTGGCCACGCCGCCGGCGTTGACGGCCTTGCTGGGCGCCACGATCATGCCCTTCTGCTCCATCAGGAATTTCAGCGCGTCGTTGGTGGTGGGCATGTTCGCCACTTCGATATAGTATTTGATCCCGTTGGAGGCAATCTGCTTTGCCTGCTCCATGTGAACGTCGTTCTGCATGGCGGAGGGCATCACCACATCCACCTTCACGCCCCAGGGCTTCTCCCCGGCGTGGAACTCCACACCGAACTTGTCGGCGTAGTCCTTCACCTGATTCCGGCCGCTGTTCCGCATCTCCACCAGGTAGGCAATCTTTTCCTCGGTAACGACGCCGTCGGGGTCGTAGATGTAACCGTCGGGCCCGGAGAGGGTCACCACCTTGGCTCCCAGCTCCGCCGCCTTTTTGCAAATGCCCCAGGTCACATTGCCGAAGCCCGCGCAGGCGATGGTCTTGCCCGCCAGCGTCTCTCCCTCATGCTTGAGGACGTTCTCCAGGTAGTACACCGCGCCATAGCCGGTGGCCTCCGGCCGAATCAGGCTGCCGCCGTAGCTGAAGCCCTTGCCCGTGAGAACGCCGTTCTCGAACGCGCCCTTCAACCGGCGGTACTCGCCGTACAGGTAGCCGATCTCCCGGGCGCCCACGCCCATATCTCCGGCGGGCACGTCCACATCGGGCCCGATGTAGCGGTATAGGGCCTGCATGAAGCTCTGGCAGAAGCGCATGATCTCCGCGTCGGACTTCCCGGCGGGGTCAAAGTCGCTGCCGCCCTTGCCGCCGCCGATGGGCAGTCCGGTGAGGCTGTTCTTGAACACCTGCTCGAAGCCCAGGAATTTGATGATGCCAGGGTACACATTCTTCTGAAACCGCAGGCCGCCCTTATAGGGTCCAATCGCTCCGTTGAACTGGCAGCGATAGCCGATATTCGTGTGCCAGGTGCCGTCGTCCGCCATCCAGCAGACCCGGAAGGTAAACATCCGCTCCGGCTCCACCATGCGGGTCAGCAGGTCGGCCTTTTCATATTCAGGGTGCTTCTCGATGACGGGCTCCAGAGAGGACAGGACCTCCTCCACCGTCTGGACAAACTCCGGCTCGTTGGCGTGCCGGGTCTTCACATGTTCGATCACACTGGAAAGATAGGCGTTCATAAAACATCCTCCTTATTAAACTAGGGCGCTCCCGGTTACTCTCGCGGGGTATTGTCCATAGTGTAACATTTACTGCGGAAATAAACAAGGGGCGAAATTCAGAATTCGGTGAAATTTTTTCCGACTTCTCAGAAAATAATGGAAGACCTTTGTACATCCTGCACATAAGGCGGCCGCCTCCAACGGAATTTGCGTTTTTTCGCCTGCCGCCGGTGAAAGTCCCGGCAAAATCTTGACTTTCGCGAAAAAACCGTATAATATTGAGAAAAACGTTCCCCGGGTCCCGGCGGTCCCTTCCTCCCGGAGGAACGCACTCTGAAACGGCGCGCCGCTCCTTCCGGCGTCGAGAAAGGCAGGGAATCTATGAAACAGCGGACTGTCTACTGGCTGCCCTCCATCCGGGGAATGGTACTCCTCTCGGCACTGCTGATGGCCGGCTCTGGACTGATTCGCGCCGCCTGGGCCATCGGAGAACCGGAGCTGTCTCCCTCCATTTTTCTGTTTCAGGTTCTTCTGCCTCTGTGGGCCAACCTGTGCTTTGTGTGGATTCTCTTTCTGGACGGGCGGGAAAGACTCTACCGCTCCGCTATTCCCGTGTGGCTGGGCTGTGCCTTCTTCGCGGTGAAGGCTTTCTATTTTGTCTCCATTCTACATACGGTCCTCTGCCTGCTGCTCTATGCCCTGGTGGCGGCGCTGTACGCCGCCACCGTAATCGGGGTTATCCCCACTCAGGTGTTCCTATGGCCCCTTTTCGGCCTGCCTATGCTGTACCACATCCTTGTAGAGAGCCGGCAGAAAACCGGCTGGACCCTCCACGAGTGGCTGCCGGAGCTGTCGGTGCTGTGCTGCATGGCGGCGCTGCTGTGTCTGTCCCTGTCCATGCGGCGGCGGCCTGTGGAGGAGGGCGGCTTGATCCGCCGGTTCGGCGACCGGAACGACGGGCGGCGGCTGCGGACCCTCTCCCCCATCTTCGCCGTGTCCCCCTTCCTCATGAAGACCCGGAATACCTCCCAGAATTTCATCGCCGACCAGATTGAGCTGACGGCGGTGGACCGCTACATCGCCGAAAAACGCCGGGCGGGCTGGAAGGGCTTTGGCGTCCTCCATGTGATTCTGGCGGCCTATGTCCGGGCCTGTGCCCGGTATCCGGGGCTGAACCGCTTCATCGCGGGCCAGCGGGTCTACACGCGGGACCGGGTCATTGAAGTCAATATGACCATCAAAAAAGAGATGTCCACCGACTCTCCGGATACCGTCATCAAAGTCACCTTCGATCCCGCCGACACGGCAGAGACGGTAATCCGCCGTTTCGACGAGCAGGTCCAGCGGGTCAAGCAGACGCCGCTGAACTCCTCCTTCGACAAGCTGGCGGGGACCCTCAATCTGATCCCCGGGCTGCTGCTCCGAGGGGTGGTGGCTCTGCTTCAGGCCGGGGACTACTTCGGTCTCCTCCCGCGCCGGCTGACGGTCCTCTCCCCCTTCCATGGGTCCCTTTTCATCACCTCCATGGCCTCCCTGGGCATTCCTCCCATTCACCATCATCTCTATGACTTTGGGAATGTGCCGGTATTCTGCTCCTTCGGAAAGAAGCGCCGGGTATACGAGACAAAGCGGGACGGCACCGTCATATTGCGGAAGTACGTAGACTGCAATTTCGTCACCGACGAGCGCATCGTAGACGGTTTTTACTATGCCTCCGCCATTCGCTACATCCACGGCCTGATGAACGACCCCTGGCAGCTGGATGTCCCGCCGGAAGTGGTCAACCGGGACCAACTCTGAGCTATCAACCCGGAATTCCTTGCGG
Organism: uncultured Oscillibacter sp.; assembly: GCA_910588175.1. GTDB lineage: Bacteria > Bacillota > Clostridia > Oscillospirales > Oscillospiraceae > Oscillibacter. The sequence continues at coordinate 109,089 of CAJUQQ010000001.1, read as the reverse complement.
CGCAAGGGCCGCAACCACTGGTTGACAAAGTTCCACTCGCCGCGTTCTTGCTTTTTCCAGCGGGACGGACTAGAGTCTGTTTGAAAACCGGCGGAATACCAGACGCGGGCAGATTTTCTGCCAGACAAGGCGGTTTCACCCGGGAATCCTGACGGATTTCCGGGCAAAGCAGCGCGGCTCTGGAAGAATAACGATGCCTTGAGACGGCATTCTGGCGGGTTTCCATCAGACTCTAGCATAGAGCCAGAGAAAGCGAGAGGATTTTATGAAAACATTTTCTGAAAAGCTGCTGGAGCTCCGCCGAAAAGAGGGCCTTTCCCAAGAGCAGCTGGCGGACCGGCTGGGAGTAACCCGGCAGTCCGTCAGCAAGTGGGAAAGCGGCGCGGCAGTGCCGGAGCTCTCCAAGCTCGTCGCCCTGTCAGACCTGTTTTCCGTCAGCGTGGACTACCTGGTCAAAGACCGCCTGGAGGAACCGGAGCGCCCCGCCGAGGCCCCGCCTCCCTCCACGGCAAAGCTGGAGGAACAGATGGAGGAAATCTCCCGGTACTTCCGGTCCTGGACCTGGGAAAGTAAAACCAGGCTCTTCGGCCTACCCTTAGTTTCCATCTGCCTATCCTTCTATCCCTACATGCTGCGCTGCCGGAAGTCCGCCCGAGGCATCATTGCCATTGGAAACATCGCCGTGGGCGTGGTGGCCCTGGGAGCCTTCAGCGTGGGCGTTTTCAGCATTGGCGCGCTCAGCGTAGGAGCCTTTGCCCTGGGCGCCCTGGCCTTTGGCCTGGCGGCGCTGGGGCCGGTGGCCGTCGGTTTGATGGCCTTTGGTCCCGTGGCCATCGGCCTTTGGTACGCCGGAGGCGTAGCAGCCTTGGGCGGGGATATCGCCGTCGGTGTGGCCGCTGCGGGAGAAACCGCCGTGGGCTATGACGCGGCGGGAAAAGATGTTCTCCTATGGGGAGACGGTCTAACCCAGGCGGAGGTGGAGGCCTTCCTTCTGGAACACCACCCGAACCTATGGAAGCCGTTCTTGAAGCTGCTGGCCTTTTGTGGGGCAAATATCAAGTGATAGCCAGTTGTCTTCCATCATCATTTTCTTAGCTACAAAAAAATCCCCATTCCTTATCCGCGCCTTTCCCGCCTAAGGCGCGCTTATAATTTAAAGTACGGCAATCGAAATTGATTGCCGTACTTTTTTGTTATGCCCTGAACAGCGATTTTATTGTTGTCCTTGCGCGGCGCAGCCTTCCGGCTGCGCCGCTTTATACGGTAGCCTGCTACTTCCCTGCCGGCCCGTCCGCCAGGGGAGGCATTTTTATGTACGCGATTCTTACTCCTCCGCAACCTTCTTGATATCCATGTCCTTTGGCAGGACCAGGCTCAGAATAATAGACACCACAAAGACCACGGCCACTACATTGGAGGAAAACACAGACTGAATTGTCTCTGGGAAAATGTTCCAGATGTCCGCCTCACTGGTGGCAGTAAAGCCGATACCGATGGCCAGGGACAGCGACGCAATGGTCACGTTGCGCTGAGAAAAGCCGCAGTTGGCAATCATCTGCATACCGGAAATCACAATGGAGCCAAACATCATAATGGTGCATCCGCCCAGCACAGACTCCGGCAGGGAGGCGAAGAAATTACCCACCGGCGGCAGAAGGCCCGCCAACAGCATACACGCCGCGCCGGTCATAATGGTGAACCGATTCACCACCTTTGTCATGGCTACCAGTCCCACGTTTTGGGAGAAGGAGGTCACCGGCGGGCACCCAAAGAGGGCGGCTATGGTGGAGGCGTAGCCATCGCAGGCCAGAGAGCCGGAGATCTCCTGACCGGTAATCTCCCGCCCCAGGCCGCCGGAGACCAGGGCGGAGGTGTCGCCGATGGTCTCCGCCGCAGAGACCAAGAAAATGATACAGGCCGAGGCGATAGCTCCCGCATGGAACTCCGGCATATAGGGCAGGAAACGGGGCAGCGCAATGAACCCGCCGGACATCAGCGCGCTCAGGTCCACCTTACCCATAAAGATTGCCACGATATAGCCCACAATCAGGCCCGCCAGAACGCTCAGCTGTTTGAGATAGCCCTTGGCCAGAGTATTCCACAAAAGACACACCGCCAGGGTAACCGCCCCCAGCAGAAGATTTTCGGCGGAACCAAAATCCTCAGCATAGCCGCCACCGAAAGACCGGGTACCCACAGTAAAGAGAGAAAAGCCGATGGCCGTTACCACGGAGGCCGCCACAATGGGGGTGATGATCTTCCTCCAATACTTAGCCAGCAGACCCAGGGTCCCCTCCAGCAGGCCGCCTACGATAACCGCGCCCACCAGAGAAGGGTAACCATAATTAGCGGCAATGGAACTGAGCACCGCCACAAAGGTAAAGCTGACGCCCATGACCACCGGCAGCTTGGACCCCACCTTCCAGACGGGGTACAGCTGAATCAAGGTGGCAATGCCCGCCACAAACATGGCGTTTTGAAGCAGAACGGCTACCTCAGCCTGACTGAGGGCCGGCTGGGCGGAGGCGGCAATCAGTGTAATCGGGGCCAGGTTGGAGACAAACATTGCCAGAATGTGCTGGAGGCCAAAGGGAATCGCCTTCCCAAGGGGAACTCTTCCGTTCAGTTGGTAGATGTTGTTGATGCTGCATTCCGGGGCTTGCCGTGTCTGTTTCATAATGGTAGCTTCCTTTCCGCATACAATTCCTGCCCGGCGGCCGCCGGATCCTTGTCTTCTATTATATGCATAAAGGTCGACCTTTGTCAAACAAATTTTTTGTACTTCTTACAAAAAATTTGCCGAGATGCATTTTTTCTTCGTCCAATGAAAAAAGGGACCCGCTCCGGCGGGTCCCTCACTTGTTGAAAAGAGGGAAATCGCCAGTCAATCGTTCATTTCTTCTTCCTCCTTCTCTTTTCGATACCGGCCGATGAGTCCATCATATTTTCTGCCCGTGACTCGGAAGTAGATATCAAAGCCCACCGTCATTACCGCGAAAACAAAGAAGAAAACACCGATGAACATAACCCACGCTCCCGTTTGACCGGTAGGGAACCAATGAGTCTTCCAGGCGGCGAACGACAGCAGCGGAAGGAAGAGCAGTACAAACAGCAAACTGCGCCATGTGTAGCGCAGCTTCTTGATAATCCATTCGGAAAAGCACACCGCCTGAATGAGTGAGCTGGCGGCGCTGACCCAAAACAGCCCCCACAGCACGCCGGTGGACACCTCGCGTATATCATAGACTAGGCAAAAGCTCAGGTATATAAATATGGCGGCGGTAAATACCGCGCAGGCAGACATCTTCCATTCAATCAGATGCTTGAAAAAGTTCTTCACTTAAAAACGCTCCTTTCCGCTTGCTGCAATTTTTCCTTTAACTCTCCGCCATACTGGCGGGAGACCCATATCTGTTCACCGTTGTCCATGGTCACCAGCCACCGCCGTCCCAGCTCCGGACGGACAGACCGCACCCGGCGGAAGTTGAGAATAATGGACCGCCCCGCCCGAAAAAAGTCCAGCTCCTTCAAAACATCTTCCAGTTCATATAGCCGCAAAGCGCTTTGAAAGACCTGCTTTTCCGTGTAGAGAAAGGTCTTCTTGTCCGCTGTGTCAATATAAAGAACATCTTTTACATCCAGCAAATGCCGTTCCCCATCCAGAATTCCAACCAGCTTTTTTTGATATACCCGCAGCATAGCGACCAATCTCAGAATGTCCTCGTCCGCTTGAGGGCAGTGGATGATAATTTCCGTTTCGGAATAAGACGGATCTTGATGTAGCGTGATTTTCATATGTCTCCCTCCCTTCATAACAATTTTAACAAACAGAAAACGGTTGGCAACTCGTTTTTTCTCTGTGACCGTTTTCATCCTCTGAGATGTACATATTGGAAGCCGAACCAGAACGGCGGCACGTGAGAACCTAAAAGAGAAAGGAGCGTCCGGGTCATCCCCGGGCACTCCCGCTTCGGCGCTCTGCGCCGGTTTCCGCCCCTGCGGCCGCAAATGGACCATAGGACGCGGTCAAATGATTCTCACAGCCAGGCGGTGCCCAGAAGCTCATCCTTGCCCGGACGGCCCATCAGCTCCGGGACCACTTCCCCGGCCTGCTTTCCCTGGTACAGCACCTCGTAGGCGCACCGGCAGATGGGCATCTCCACGCCCTCCCGGGCCGCCAGCTGGTGCACGCTCTCGGCGGCGTAATAGCCCTCCACCACCGTGCCCACCTCCCGCATGGCCTCCTGGACGCTTTTTCCCTGGCCGATGAGGATGCCCGCCCGGTTGTTCCGGGAGTGCATGGAGGTACAGGTGACAATCAGGTCCCCCATGCCCGCAAGCCCCCCGAAGGTCCGCCGGACGCCCCCCAAATGCTCCCCCAGCCGGGTGATCTCCGCCATGGCCCGGGTCATCAGCAGAGCTTTCGTATTGTCCTGGAAGCCCAGGCCCGCGCAGATGCCGCAGCTGAGGGCAATCACGTTTTTCAGCGCCGCCGCCAGCTCGACGCCCACAATGTCATAGCTGGTATAGACCCGGAAAAAGTCGCTCATAAAAGCGTCCTGGACAAAACGGGCCTCGTCCAGCTCCGGACAGGCGGCCACACAGGCTGTCGGCAGCCGCAGGCCCACCTCCTCTGCGTGGGAGGGGCCGGAGAGGGCGACAATTCCCCGGCAGACATCTCCGGCAGCCTCCCGCAAAACCTGGCTCATGCGGAGATTCGTGTCTCGCTCGATACCCTTGGAAACCGTCACCAGGACGGTTTCAGGCCGCAGATAGGGGGCCATCTTCCGCCCCGTCTCCCGGACGGCGAAGGAAGGCGGCGCGCTGACCACCAATTCCGCTCCTTTCAGGCAATCCAGGTCCCCGGTTATACGCAGCTCCTCCGGCAGACGGACACCCTTCAGCATGGGATTTTCCCGGGTCCGGGCCATCTCCTCCGCCTTGGCGGGGGTGCGGGACCAAAGGGTTACGTCGTGCCCGTTGCCGCAGAGGACCAGCGCCAGGGCCGTGCCCCAGCCGCCGCTGCCCATTACCACCGCCTTCATGAGCCGCCCTCCTTCTTATGCAGGGAGAATTTCCGCTCCGTGCCGTGGAGCAACCGCTGGGCGTTCCCCCGGTGCTGCCAGACCACCAGTCCCCCCAGGAGGAAGGCCAGGGCGATGATCGCCGGGTCCGGCCCCGCTGTACCGGGATGGAAGATCCAGGTGGCAAAGGGAAAGCTGGCCCCGGCCCACAGGGAGCCCAGGGAGACGTACCGGGTCAGAACCGCCAGAATCAGAAAGCCCCCCCAGACCACCAGGGCGACGCGCCAGTCGATCATCAAGGCGATGGTGCCGCCGGAGAGGATGCCCTTGCCCCCCTTGAAGTGGAACATGCAGGGGAACATGTGGCCCAGCAGGCAGAACAGGGCGGCGAAATATTTGCCCAGCATCGGGTTCCCCCCAAAAAGCCAGCTCCCCAGCAGCACGGCCAGAACCGCCTTCAAAACATCGCAGAGAATCACCACGAGGGTCAGCCCGCCGCCGAAGGTCCGGTGGAAGTTCGTCAGCCCGGCGTTGCCGCTGCCGTGGTTCCTCACGTCGTCCCGGAGGATATACTTGGACACGATGACTGCGCCGTTGAAGCAGCCTAGGAGGTAACACGCCAAGGCGATTCCGCCGTAATACAGGAAATACCACCAAATCCCGATCATACTCAAACCTCCTTGTCGCCCCGCTGCCGGACGGAAATCTTGATGGGCGTTCCCTCCAGGCCGAAGGTGTTCCGGATGCAGTTCTCCAGATACCGCTGGTAGGAGAAGTGGAACAGCTTCGTGTCGTTGCAGAAGATCACGTAGTGGGGCGGCTTCACCCCCACTTGGGTCATATAGTAGATTTTCAGCCGCTTGCCCTTGTCCGTGGGGGGCTGGACCCGGGTCTGGGCATCCGCCAGCACGTCGTTCAGCATGCCGGTGGTGATGCGGGTGGCCGCCTGGTTGGACACATAGTCGATGAGCTCAAAGAGCCGGTCCACCCGCTGGCCCGTCTTGGCGGAGATGAAGAGGACGGGAGCATAGGTCATGAAGCTCAGGCCTTCCTGGACCTCCTTGCGCATGCGGTCCATGGTCTTGCCGTCCTTCTCCACCAAGTCCCACTTGTTCACCACGATGATGCTGGCCTTTCCCGCCTCGTGGGCCAGGCCCGCCACCTTGGTGTCCTGCTCCGTGACGCCCTCCATGGCGTCAATCAGGATGAGACACACATCCGAGCGCTCAATGGCCATGGTGGCCCGGAGGACACTGTACTTTTCAATGGCCTCCTCCACCTTACTCTTCCGGCGGAGGCCCGCCGTGTCGATGAAGACAAATTTCCCCTTGTCGTTCTCAAACCGGGAGTCAATGGCGTCCCGGGTGGTGCCTGCCATGTCGGAGACGATCACCCGCTCCTCCCCCAGAATTTTGTTCACCAGGGAGGACTTTCCCGCGTTGGGCTTGCCGATGACCGCCACTTTAATGGCGTCGTCCTCCTCTTCCTCCCCGTCCTCCGGCGGGAAGTACTGGAGGCAGGCGTCCAGCAAATCCCCGGTACCGTGGCCGTGGACGGCGGAGACGGCGATGGGGTCCCCCAGTCCCAGGTTATAGAACTCGTAGAAATCCGGGTCGGGAGCCCCGGTGGAGTCCATCTTGTTCACCGCCAGGACGATGGGCTTACCGCTTCGGAGGAGCATAGCGGCCACCTCCTGGTCCGAGGCGGTGAGGCCTGTCCGAATATCCGTCAAAAAGACAATCACCGTGGCGGTCTCGATGGCGGTTTGGGCCTGGTCCCGCATGAACTCCAGAATCTGGCTGTCCGTCCGGGGCTCGATGCCGCCGGTGTCCACCAGGGTGAAGGCCCGGCCGCACCAGTCGGACTCCCCGTAGATGCGGTCCCGGGTGACGCCGGGGGTGTCCTCCACAATGGACAGGCGTTTCCCGATGATTTTATTGAACAGCATGGACTTGCCCACGTTGGGGCGGCCCACGATGGCGATGATAGGCTTTGGCATAAGGGGGCTCCCTCCCGGCGGCGCGCGCCGCCTTGTTTTTTTGAAACATATAAATCCAGTTTCATTATAACCGGGATGGGCCAAAGGCGCAAGGAAAATCTTTCCGGGAATGGGAAAAGGCGGAGGCAAGCGCCTCCGCCTAATCTCAACGCCTCCCCCAGCGGTACCCGGCGGCGCTGAGGGCCAGGGAGAGAAGGAACATTCCCGCTAGGGCCAGCGCCCCCATCAGCAGGAGGAAGCCGGGGTCCCCCGCCAGGCTCACCAGGCCCTCCAGGTCCGCCACGGCCCACTTGCCGTCCTCAAAATTCTTGATGGCGAAAAACAGCAGGAAGGCCAGGGGAAAACTGGTAAACTGGGCAACCTGGGTTCCAAACCAGTAGTAAAAGGGCAGGCTGAACATCGCAAAGACCGGAGGCAGCGCCACTGCGGCCAGGATGGAAAGTTCCAGCACCTCCGGCCAAAAGGTCCAGTACACGGCAAAGGCCACCAGATTCGATACCACAGCTCCCACGACACTGACCAGCACCGTCAGCAGCACGGCGGCGTATTTCCCCGCCATCACCTTCCCTGCGCCCACCGGCATGGTCCGCTGATAGCTCCTCCAGGCCGTCTTCTCCTCCTTTTCCAGGGCCGTGAGGTGCAGAAGACCTACCATCATATCCAAGGCAAAGGAGAACAGCATCCCGGCGTAAGCGCCGCTCTTGTACCCGAACAGGACCAGCAAGCCCCCCAGCACCGCCAGAACCAACTTGTCGATCCCCTTGAAAAACAGGCACAAATCCTTGTAAATGATTCCCCTCATGACGCTTCCCCCTTGATGTAAAACAGCATGATCTCCTCCAGGGACGCGGCGTCCGCCACGGCCTTGGGGTACTTCCGCCCGGCGGCGGCCCGGTCCCGGACCAGGTACTCCGCGCTGACCCCGGTCTCCCGGCGGACGATGTAGTCCTCAGGCTCCACCTCCGTGCCTTTGCCGCAGCGGAGGATGCCATAGCTGTCCATCAGCGTGTCCTTCTCCTCCTCGAAGACGATCTTCCCCTGATGAATCAGCACCACGTAGTCCGCGACCTTCTGGATGTCCGAGGTGATGTGGGAGGAGAAAAACACGGCGTGCTCCTCGTCCTGGATGAAATCCAGCAGGATGTCCAGAATCTCGTCCCGGATCACCGGGTCCAGGCCCGCCGTGGCCTCGTCCAGAATCAGCAGCCGGGGCCGGTGGGCCAGGGCGGCGGCAATGGACAGCTTCATCTTCATGCCCTTGGAAAAGGTCTTGACCCGCTTTTTCTCCGGCAGGCCGAAGCGCTTCAAATAGCCCCGGTAGGCCTCGCTGTCCCAGACGGGATAGACCCCGGAGAGGACCTTTTCCATATTCAGGGGCGTGAAGACCTCCGGGAAATTGCAGGTGTCGAACACCACGCCCAGGTCGTTTTTCACGGCGGGGTCGGCGTGGTCCCGGCCCAGGACCTCCACGGTACCGCCGTCCTTTTTCAGCTCGTTCAAGATCAGGTGAATGGTGGTGCTCTTCCCCGCGCCGTTTTCCCCAATGAAGCCCACAATGCGGCCCTGGGGCACCTGGAAGGACACGCGGTCCAGGGTGAAGCCCGGGAAGCGCTTGGTGAGGTCCCGGACCAAAATGCTGTTTTCCATGGTCAATCTCCTTCTTCATAAAACAATGTCAGGATGCCCGTCAGTTTCTCCAGTGGAATGCCGTGGGACCGGCCCAGCTCCGCCGCCTTTTGCAGCAGGCCCTCCGCCTCCCGGAGCCGCTCCTCCCGGATGAACTCCTGGTTCTGGGCCGCCACAAAGCTGCCCTTGCCAGAGACCGTCTCGATGAAACCGTCCCGGGTCAGGTCCTCATAGGCCCGCTGGACCGTGATGACGCTGAGGTGCAACTCCTTGGCCAGGACCCGCATGGAGGGCAGGGCCTCTCCGGCGGTTAAGGTCCCGTCCATAATCTGGGTCTTGATCTGCTGGCAGATCTGCTCATAAATCGGCTTTCCGCTGCTGTTGCTGATGAGAATGTCGATAGGATCGCCCCCTTGTATTGTTCGTATTAAGCGTACCGGTTCGTTAAGTACACTATAGACGCTCAAAGGCCGTTTGTCAAGAGGGAAAACGAAAAAAAGAGGGGGAACTCTCCCCCTCTCCGTCTTTGCCGGTTCAGCCGTTCTTCTCCCAAATTTCGAAGCGGATCAGCCACGCGCCGCCGTCCCCATCAACCATTCCCACAACCTCCGGAGTCAGCTCTACCGGCTCCATACCGTCCACCACGTCCAGCCGCCGGTTTTCCGGCTCCAGATAAAAGAACCATTTGGGCGAAGCCGGGCCACCGTCAGACTCCAGCATATCCGCCTCCAGCACCGTGGCCGCGGCGCCGGGATAGACCCTGTAGACCGAGTACTCCCAAGGCTCCAGGCCGCCACAGACGTCCTTCCGAACTTCCCGGACGTGGGTAATCTCCAATTTCAAATTGCCGTATTCAAACAGCATTGTTTCCCCCTCCGGCTGTTCCGGGGACGTGAAGGCCGCCCAGAACGCAAACACCGCCAGCAGGGCAATGCCTGGGAACAGCAGGGACCTGTAACGGCGGACCGGCTTGCGGGGACGCTTCATCGAGCGCATGGGACACGCTCCTTTCCTCTTGTAAAAATGTGAAAAAAGAGAGGGGAGCCCAGCTCCTCTCTCTTGATCCAACAGAATCTTACTTCGAAACGACGGACTTCACGACCTTGATCTCCCGGCCGTTGTAAGTACCGCACTCCTGGCACATTCTGTGGGGCAGGTGCATCGCACCGCATTTGGGGCACACGACCAGATTGGGGGCCGTCAGCTTCCAGGTGGAGCTGCGCCGCTTGTCCCGTCTCGCTTTGGATACTTTACCCTTGGGTACTGCCATTGTGACACCTCCTTAATCCTACAAAAGGCGCGGAGCGCGCTTCTCGTTATTTGTTCTCCAAAAGGCTTGCCAGGGCCGCCAGCCGGGGGTCCGGCTCCCTCTTGCAGGAGCAGGGGCCGAGATTCAAATCGGCGCCGCACCGGGGGCACAGTCCCTTGCAATCTTCCGAACACAGTGTTTTGCTGTCCATTCCGAGGATGAAAGCCGTCCGGGCCAGCTCGCCCGCGTCCGTCTTCCCGTCCTCCAACAGGACGATCTCGTCGCTCTCCTCGTTCTGGAGCTCCTCCGCCAGCATACAGCGGTATTCGGCCTCCTTCTCCAGGAGGAACTCCTTCCCGCAGCGGTCGCAGACCGCGTCCAGCGTCGTCCTGACCGTCAGGGCCAGCTCCAGCAGGTCCGCCGTGTTGCGGACCTCACCCTCCACCAGTACCGGACGGCTGACGGGATACCGGCCATCAAATTCCAGATCGGACAGGTCCAGATCAAACCGGAAATCCAGCCGCTTGCCGGGGGTGTGGAGTATGGGTCTTACATCAATTACCATAAGCTACCTCGCAACGATACCTTACGTATTATAAAGGATGGTCCCGCCAATGTCAAACAATTTTTTCGTTTTTTGCCCTCTTTTTTATTCCTCGTCGTCATTTCCCCCAAAGGGCAGGGTAATTCCCAGGAAGGTAGGCCGGAACCCCTTGCGGATTTTTTCCAGGGAGGCGGTCCGGTAGGCCTCCTTGGGCCACCGGGCGGCCCAGCCCTCCCGGAGCTTCGCTTCCAGCGGGGCACAGACCGGGTCCTCCATCAGCACGGGACCCAGGTAGCAGACAATCATCTGCTTGTCGTTCAGCATGGCCATGGCGCGGTTCCAGGGCTTCTGCCGCTTCCAGCCCTCCGCCAAGCTGTCCAGCAGCACCTCCGCCAGGGCCTCGACGCCCTCCTCCCCGTCCGCCAGCGCCGCCTCCCGGAAGAGAGGGGCGTACCGCGCCCGGTATTCCTGATACGCCTTGTCGTATTCTTTACCTGTAAATCGGGCCAGCCAGGGTCTCCCGTCCTGAATGGCGGCCAGCAGGGCTTCTACCTTCACTTCGCTCATGGTTCTTCCTCCTTCTCCGGCTCTTCCCGGATTCGCGCCTCTCTCCCGCAGCCTGCCCGGCGCGCAGAGCCGGATTCCGGCAGCCCCGGCGCTTCCTCCCGTCTTCCACCGGCCAGACCCACCGGTCATCCAGGACCATAAAGGCCCGTGCCGGAAATCTCCGAGGACACCTTCGCTTTCCTTCTTTACATTTTCCCTCGAAACAGGTATGATGGACAAAAACCTTTCAGGAGGTCCGCCATGCGGGAACTCACCATCGGAAAAAACGACGCCGGACAGCGGCTAGACCGCTTCGTCGCCAAGAATCTGCCCCTTCTTCCCCCCGCTCTGCTGCAAAAGTATATCCGCCTCAAGCGGGTGAAGGTCAACGGGAAAGGCTCCAAGCGGGACGCCCGCCTTCAGGAGGGGGATGTCCTGCAATTATACATCAACGACGAGTTCTTTGACAAGCCTAAAGAGGAAAATCTTTTCCTCTCCATTTTCCAGCCCCGGCTGACCATCGTCTACGAGGACGAGAACCTTCTGCTGGCCGACAAGCGGCCCGGGCTGGTGGTCCACGCCGATGAGACAGAAAAAGTCAACACCCTCATCAACCACATTCAGGCGTACCTTTACCAGAAGCGGGAGTGGAGTCCCCGGAACGAGAACGCCTTCGCTCCGGCCCTGTGCAACCGCATTGACCGGAACACCGGCGGCGTTGTCATCGCCGCGAAAAACGCGGAGACCCTGCGGGTGATCAACGAGAAAATCCGGACCCACGAGCTGGAAAAGTCCTACCTCTGCGTCGCCGTGGGCCGTCCCCGGCCCGCCGAGGGAAAAATCGAGGGCTTTCTATTGAAAGATGAGGCGAAGAAGCTGGTAACCTTCCACCGCCGCCCGATTCCCGGCGGAAAGTCCGCCGCCACGCTGTACAGGACGCTGGAAACCCAGGGGGAGCTGTCCCTGGTGGAGTGCCGGCTGCTGACGGGGCGAACCCATCAGATCCGGGTCTCCATGGCGGAGATTGGGTGTCCCCTGCTGGGGGATGGGAAGTATGGGAAGGGAGAGGTAAACCGCAAGTACCGGGAGACCCGGCAAGCGCTGTATGCCTACAAACTAAAATTTACGTTTCCCACTGACGCGGGGATGCTGAACTATCTGCGAGGCAGGGAGTTTGTGGTGGAGGATGTGCCGTTTCGGGAGAAATACTTCTCTTTGCGGCAGCAGCTATGAAGATAGCTGGTCCTTTGCACCCCCCATTCTCTCTTTTTCTTTCAAAAGAAAAAGAGAGAATGCGCCGTGCACGGTGGAAGAGAGAAAAAGAAATATGCCCCTGCGGGGGGACGAGGGACGGGGGACGCGCTGGGCGTACCCCCGTTTTTTCGCAGGTCTTCGGGCTGCGGCGTGGTGCGGGCGGGGGGTGGGTGGTTGATGCATGGATGGTCCTTCCGTCCTCGCTGCCGCTAAGCTGGCGCTTGGGGAAGAAACTGCTCCTATGGGGCCTGCCCCCCCAGGTCAGGCCTTTTCTCCGGCCCGGTTTTCGCCCTCACTCGATTCCCAGCGCTGCCAGGGCGTCTCTGGTTCCTCTCCAGGTTTCCAGAAGGGCGGCATGGCGGGCGCGGCCCGCCTCCGTCAGGCGGTAGTACTTCCTCGCCGGGCCGCCGGAGGTCTCCCCCTGGTAACGCTCCGTGGCCCCCTCCCGGCATAGGCCCCGGAGAATGGCGTAAATGGCGCTTTCCTGGGTATCCGGAAACACCCCGTGGAGCTGGCGCAGGAGCTCATAGCCGTACTGGTCCCCCTGGGCCATCAGGTGGAGCAGGCAGAGCTCCAGGAGGTCCTTCTTCAGCACAGGGCTACCCCCGTTCCCAGGAGGCCCAGGAGCGTGATGAAGGTGTACCGTATAATAAGCGGCGTCTGCCAGCCAGGACTGAAGTCCGGGCTCATACTCGAGAACAGCTTCCACACGAACACACACGCGACGGCCCCCGTTAAGCCCAGGGTGTACGCCGCCAGCCAGCGGCGGTCCGTCAAGCGGGCCTTTATCAGGCCAAGCATCCCAATCACTCCGGCGGCCAGGGCGCAGGCTCCCATCGAAAACCGCAGCAGCCAGTGGTTCTCAGGAAACAGAGAATTAAGCAAGTCCCACTGCTCCGCAAATACCGTCCAGGCCAGGAACGACACCCAGGCAATCCCCAGCAGGAGAAAGGCAAGCAGCGGCGCGAGCCACTTGGACAGCGCCTGTTCCTTTCTTCCATTGTGCCGGAACCAGGCCAGCGCCAGCACCGTCCCCAGGGGAAGCATCCACTCGGCATACCGGGACGTTTGGGCGATGCCGCCCACGAAAAGCCATATATCAAACAGCCTGATTAGCTGCTGAGATATCTCGCTCCAGACCGCATCCGCCGACGGAAGGACCACGCACACCGCCAGAACGGCAAAAACCGTCAGCCAGCGGTGATACGCCTTGAGTTCCACCAGCCGCCCCACCGCGTCTTTTGGGGTCCCTACGTCCCGCCGCAGCTCCTCCTCCGACCGTCCTTCCACAATCTCCCGGTAGTCCTCCAGCATCTCCGCCGCCTCCGCCGGGGGCAGATACCACCGGGCCGCCCATCTGAGCCGGGAGAAATAATCCCGCCGCATAAAACCGCTCCTCTCGATACTACTGTAAATTTCTCAGTAGTTTTTTTCCAGTATAACCCTGCCCTGGCCGGAAGTCAAGAGACTACTGTAAAAAAAACAATAGTTTCCGCCCCAATAATTCCCTTGACATTTGGGGGTGGTTCCGTTATCATGCAGTTATCGCTGAATTTCGACCGAAATTCAAATCTCAAGCGATGGAAAGAAGAGTTACAGGGAACACCGCGCTTGGTTGCCGTCACTTCGGCCAGCTCAACCACCAGACCCCGTGGCGCGCTAAAGTTCTTTTGTTTCTTTTCTTTCAAGAAAAGAAACGGGGGAGGATACATGTCCAAAGAGTTGATTCGCCTGCGGGACCTCTGCATGGCGTACGACGACGAGCTGGTTCTCGATCACTTAAACCTTTATATCAATGACAAGGAATTCCTCACACTGCTAGGGCCCAGCGGGTGCGGCAAGAGCACCACGCTGCGGATTATCGGCGGCTTCACGGCACCACTGTCGGGAGACGTCCTCTTCGACGGTGTGAGGATTAACGATGTCCCGCCCTACAAGCGGCAGATCAACACGGTGTTTCAGAAGTACGCGCTTTTCCCTCATCTGAACGTCTTTGAGAACGTCGCTTTCGGCCTTCGGATGCAGCGAAGGCCGGACCCTTCGGACCCCAAGCGGAAGACGAAGCTCCCGGAGGAGGAAATCCGGCAGCGGGTCCTGGAGATGCTGGAGGCCGTCAGCCTCAAGGGCTTTGAAAACCGGCGGACGGACGCCCTCTCCGGCGGACAGCAGCAGCGGGTGGCCATCGCCCGGGCGCTGGTGAACCGGCCCAAGGTGCTGCTGCTGGACGAGCCTCTGGGTGCCCTGGATCTGAAGCTCCGCAAGGACATGCAGATTGAGCTCAAGCGCATCCAGCAGCAGGTGGGCATCACCTTTATATATGTCACCCACGATCAGGAGGAGGCTCTGACCATGTCCGACACCATCGTCGTCATGGACAAGGGCTCCATCCAGCAGATCGGCACCCCGGAGGATATTTACAACGAGCCGAAAAACGCCTTTGTGGCGGACTTCATCGGGGAATCCAACATCATCGACGGCGTCATGGTCCAAGACAAGCTGGTCCAGATGTACGGCCGCCAGTTCCCCTGCCTGGACGGAGGCTTCACCGAAAACGAGCCGGTGGACGTGGTCATCCGGCCCGAGGACATCGACATCGTTCCCGTGGAACAGGGCCAGCTGACGGGCACCGTCACCAACGTCACCTTCAAGGGGATGCAGTATGACATCATCGTAGACTTCCGGGGCTTCAAGTGGCTGATTCAGACCACGGACCACTCCCCCGTGGGGGCCCGCATCGGCATCAAGATTGACCCCGACGGCATCCACGTCATGAAAAAGAGCCGGTACTCCGGCCTGTACGGCGACTACTCCTCCTTCTCCGACGAGTACGACGAGCTGGACGCGGCGGAGGAGGGCAGCGATGAAGCCTAAGCTCTCCCGGTTCGCCATCCCCTATGTCATTTGGATGGCTCTTTTCGTCGTGGCCCCCATCGTGCTGGTGGTGGTTTACGCCTTCTCCAGCGGCGAGGGCGGCTTTACCCTGGAGAATTTCTCCCGGATGGGGACCTACGCCGTGGTTTTCGGCCGGTCTTTCAAGCTGGCCCTCATCGCCACGCTGATCTGCCTGGTTATCGGCTACCCGGTGAGCTATATGATGAGCCGGGAGGGCGAGCGCTTCCAGCGGGCGGCCATGGTGCTCATCATGCTGCCCATGTGGATCAATTTCCTGCTGCGGACCTACTCCTGGATGTCCATTCTGGAGAACAACGGTCTTTTGAACCAGATCTTCCTGAAAACCGGCCTCCTTGGCCTATACAACAGGTTTTTTGGAACCAGCCTGGAATACTTCCCCATGATGAACACCCAGGGGGCGGTGGTGCTGGGCATGGTGTACAACTACCTGCCCTTCATGATTCTGCCCATCTACTCCGTCATTGTGAAGCTGGACGGCTCCCTGGTAGAGGCCGCCCGGGACCTGGGGGCGGACAGCCTCAGCGTCTTCCGCCGGGTCATTCTTCCCCTCAGCCTGCCGGGGGTCCTCTCCGGCATCACCATGGTGTTCGTCCCCTCTGTCTCCACCTTTGCCATCAGCAAAATGCTGGGCGGCGGCACGGAGCTCCTGCTGGGGGACCTGATTGAGCAGCAATTCCTGGGCGGGGCCTATAATCCCCAGCTGGGTGCCGCCATTTCCCTGGTGATGATGGTCATCGTCGTCGTCTGCATGGTGGTCATGAACCGCTTCGGCGAGGGCGAGGAACAGGCGGTGATCCTGTGAAAAGAGGAAACCGCCTGGGCAGCCGGGCCCTGATGGCCCTGGTCTTCCTGTTTCTCTACGCGCCGATTTTTCTGCTGATTGTCTTCTCCTTTAATAAAGGCAACAGCAACATCGTTTGGACGGGCTTTTCCCTGGACTGGTACAAGTCCCTGTTCCAAAACCGGCTCATCATGCGCAGCGTCTACACCACGCTGCTGGTCTCCCTGCTGGCCACGGCCATCGCCACGGTGGCCGGAACCTTTGCCGCCATCGGCTTTTACAGCCTCCGCCGGCGGTCCCGGACGGCGCTGAACACGGTAAACAGCATCCCCATGATGAACGCCGACATTGTGACTGGCGTAGCCATGTGCCTGTTTTTCGTGGCCTTTTTCACCTTCTGGGGGGACTTCTCCGTCTGGTTCAACGGCGTTCAGCACGTGGTGGTCTTGCCGGAGCGGCTGACCCTGGGCTTCGGCACCCTGCTGATTGCCCATGTCACCTTCAACATTCCTTACGTCATTCTCTCCGTGGGTCCTAAGCTCCGGCAGATGGACAAAAACCTGGTGGACGCCGCCCAGGACCTTGGCTGCACCTGGATGCAGGCCTTCTGGAAGGTCATCCTGCCGGAGATCAAGCCCGGCATCGCCTCCGGAGCGTTGACGGCCTTCACCATGAGCGTGGATGACTTTATCATCAGCTACTTTACGGCGGGATCTTCCAGCTCCACCCTGGCCATGACTATCTACGGCATGACGAAAAAGCGGGTAACGCCGGAGATCAACGCCGTGTCCACCCTGCTCTTTGTGACGGTGCTGGCCCTGCTGGTGATCGTAAACCTCCGGGAGGCCCGGGCGGAGCGCAGCGGCGAGGAACGCCGCCCCGTCTCCCGGAAGCTGACCCAAATGCTGGACACTCCCAAGGGGCGGGTCTTCCGCCGGGGGGCGGCGTTGGTTCTGGCCACCTCTTTTCTCATCGCGGTCATCCTTCTCACCGGGGCCACCAACGCCCAGCCGGTGGTAAACGTGTGCAGCTGGGGGGAATATATCGACGAAGACCTGATCACCCAGTTTGAGGAAGAGACGGGCATCATTGTCAACTACCAGACCGCCGAGAGCAACGAAGCCCTGTACTCCCTGCTGAAAAGCGGCGCGGGGGATTACGACGTCATTGTTCCCTCCGACTACATGATCTCCCAGCTCATTGAGGAGGACATGCTGGCGGAACTGGATTACAGCCAGATTCCCAATTACGGCAAAATCTCCAGCCGCTTTAAGGGCCTGACTTACGACCCGGAGGAGCGCTATACTGTCCCCTACGCCTGGGGCACTGTGGGTATCATCTATAACACCGCCATGGTGGAGGAACCCATCACCAGCTGGTCCGCCCTGTTCGACGATCAGTACGCCGGAAACGTGCTGATGTTCCGGAACTCCCGGGACGCCATGGCTACGGCCCTCAGCTACCTGGGCTATTCCCTGAACACCACCGACGAGGCGGAGCTCCGGGAGGCCTTCCAGCTCCTCAAGGACGCCAAAAATCGAGGCGTGTACCAATCCTTTGTCATGGACGAGATCTTCCAAAAGCTAGAAGGCGGGAACGCCGCCATCGGCGTGTACTACGCCGGGGACTACCTCACCATGCTGGAGAACAACGAGGACCTGGCCTTTGTGGTGCCGGAGGAGGGCTCCAACTGGTTTATGGACGCCATGTGCGTGCTGAAGGACGCTCCGCATTTTGACGAGGCGCAGGCGTGGATCAACTTCATCGCCTCCACCGAGGCAAACCTCGCCAACATGGACTATCTCTGGTACGCCTCTCCCAACCAGGAGGCGCTGGAGCAGTATCCCGCCTATTACGAAGAACTCTACGAGGAGGAGCTGGGCCAGGAGACCTTTGACATCATCGCCGCGCCCCAGGAGGTGCTGGACCGCTGCGAGGCCTATCTGGTTCTGCCTATGGAAACCCGGAGGCTGTACAACGACCTCTGGACGGAGCTTGGAATTTAGCCCCCTTTTCTTCCATCATGTGAGACTTTTCGCGAAGGCGAGGCAGCGCCGCTTGCGGCAAAGAAGCAACTAAACGCCCGCGCGCTCTGACGGTCCGGCGTTTTTTCCAGTCAGCGCGGCGGAAGCACACTCAGGAGGTATGATCATGATTCTGATCGGAACAAAGTGCCAATTACAGCAGACCGTCACTCAGGAGCTCACCGCCGGGGCTATCGGCTCCGGCGCCCTGCCGGTGTTCGGCACCCCCTTTATGGCCGCCATGATGGAAAACGCCGCCATGACGGCTCTCCAGTCCTTTCTGGAGGAGGGCCAGGGCAGTGTGGGCACGCACCTGGACATCCGCCACGACGCGCCTACTCCCGTTGGGATGAAGGTCTACGCCGAAGCGGAGATCACCGCCGTGTCGGAGAACGGAAGGATGGTGGATTTCCTGGTTTCCGCCTGGGACGAAAAAGGCCCCATCGGAAAAGGGACTCACACCCGGGCCATCATCGGAAATGAAAAGTTTCTGGCAAAGTGCAACGGGAAACTGAGCGGCTGAGCCCATAAGAAAAAGCGGTCCGGAGGGAAGTTCCTCCGGACCGTTTTTTCGTGTTTCAACGGGCTTACAGCACCAGGGACGGCGCGCTGTAGACGCGGCCCGCCAGTTCGCTGTTCAGCATGTACAGGCTCTTGGGGTCGGAGCCGAAAAGCTCCATTTTGGAGATCAGGTCGTTGGCGTTGTCCTCTTCCTCCCCCTGCTCCTTGACGAACCAGTCTAAGAACTGCATGGTGCGGAAGTCCTTCTCCTCATAGGCGGCGGCATAGATGGTGTTGATCAGGCCGGTGACATAGAGCTCATGCTCCAAGCCCGCCTTCAGCACGGTCATATCGCTGTCCAGCACCTTATCCGGCTGGGCGATGGCGCCCAGGGTCACTTTGGCGCTGTTGTTATGGAGATACTGATAGAACAGCATGGCGTGGTCCCGCTCCTCCTGAGCCTGAATCTTGTACCAGTTGGCGAACCCGTCCAGGCCCCGGGCCTCGAAATAGTTGGAGAAGTCCAGATACAGATAGGCGGAGTAGAACTCCTTGTTGACCTGCTCGTTCAGCAGGGCAGAAACCTTTTCACTCAGCATGGCAAATGCTCCTTTCATCATTAAACAAGCTGATTGTACACCGGAGACGAAAAAAAGTCCACGGCAAATTCGACAAAAAAGCGGCGTGGTTTTTGGACCTTGTTTGAAAAATGTCAAAACGCCGTTCAAAACAGACTCCGGCACATCTACAGCGCTCAGCTCCAGAGCATCACCAACGTCCCTCCCGTGAGCAGAGCCAGGCCCAGCGCCGCCCGCCTGCTCAGCCGTTCGTGGAACACGATGGCGGAGAACGCCACGGTCACCAGAACACTCAGTTTGTCAATGGGAACCACCACGCTGGCGGCTCCGTCCCGGAGGGCCCGGTAATAGCAGAGCCAGGAGGCCCCGGTGGCCAGACCGGAGAGGCAGATGAAACCCAGCTCCTCCCTGGGTACCTCCCGAAGATCGGACGCCTTGCCGGTGACAAACACCATCCCCCAGGCCATCACCAGCACCACGGCGGTGCGAATCGCCGTGGCCAAATTGGAGTCTACGCCGCTGACACCCAGCTTGCCCAAGATAGCGGTGAGGCTGGCAAACACGGCGGAGCCCAGCGCGAAGGGCAGCCAGAGGCCGGAGGCCGTTTCCCCGCCTCTTTTCTCGATCATCAGATGGACCCCTGCCCCCACGCAGAGGACACCCAGGGCTTTCCCGGCGCTGACCGGCTCCCCCAGGAGGACGAAAGCCAGGAGAATGGTCAATACCGTGCTACTCTTGTCCACCGGGGTCACCTTGTTCACGTCCCCCAATTGCAGGGCCTTAAAATAGCACAGCCAGGAGGCCCCGGTGGCCAGGCCGGAGAGAACCAGAAACAGCAGCGTCCGTTTTCCTATGGTCCCCAGACCCGTCTGGGCTCCGGTGAGAAACACCATTCCCCAGGAAAAGGCCAGCACGATCACCGTGCGGATCGCCGTTGCCACAGTGGAGTCCGTCCGGCGGATGCCGCACTTTGCCAAGACGGCGGTCAGCCCGGCGAAGAACGCGGAGGCAAACGCAAAGAGTATCCACATAAAAACGCCTTCTTTGTGAAAATTAGGGACATGCGCTGGACGCCGCCATCTCCCTTTACGGGGCGAAGGCGCGGATCAGCCGCAGAACATCCTCCAAGGTCCGCCGGTAGTTCTCCCCGGTCCTCCCGGCACATTCCCGGAAATCCTTAGCCTCCCGGTCAATGCCGAACATAGCCGTGACACCCAGGCCGTAGGCGGCGGAAGCGCTGGGGTCGATGCCTCCCACAATTGCCACCAGGGGAATCCCCCGCGCTTTCGTCCGGCCCGCCACGCCGGAGATAACCTTGCCGCCTAAGCTCTGGGCGTCAATGCGCCCCTCGCCGGTGATGACCAGGTCCGCTCCCTCCAGGCGGCGGTCAAAGTCCACCGTGTCCAGCACCGCCTCAATGCCGGAACGGAGCTCCGCTCCCAAAAAGGCCACACAGCCCGCGCCCATGCCTCCGGCGGCTCCGGAGCCGGGGCGCGTTCCCAAATCCATTCCCAGCTCCCGCCGGAGCACCTGGTCCAATGCCCGAAGCTGGCCGTCCAATCGCTGGACACAGGCGGCGTCCGCCCCCTTCTGGGGCCCGAAGACAAAAGCCGCGCCCTGGGGGCCGTAAAGGGGGTTCTCCACATCGCACATGACGAGAATCCGAACACCCTCCAGAAAATGGCGGAGTTCCGTCAGGTCAATCTGGGCAATTTGGTCCAAGGTTCCGCCCACGGGAAGAAACGACTCCCCCCTGTGGTTATAAAACCGCGCACCCAGGGCGGCGGCACAGCCGCAGCCGCCGTCGTTGGTGGCGCTGCCTCCCAGGCCCAGCAAAACCGTTTTGCAGCCATGCTCCACGGCGTGGCGGAGCAGCTGCCCCACGCCATAGGTGGTCGTGCGCTCCGGGTCTCCCCGGTCTCCCGTCAAGGGCAGGCCCGCCGCCGCCGCCATTTCCACCACCGCCTGCTCCCCCCGGCGGGCATAGGCAGCCCGGAGGGGCTCGCCGAAGGGCCCGGTGACGGAAACCGTCACCTTCTCCGCGCCGATGGCCTCCACAAAGCAGTCCACCGTTCCCTCCCCGCCATCGGCCACCGGGATGGCGTCCACCTCCCGGCAGCCGGGAAAAATCGCGGAGACGGATTCCCGGGCCAGGCGGCAGATTTCCAGGCTGGAGAGGGTGCCCTTAAAGGAATCCGAGACAATTACACACTTCTTCATCGCTCACCGGTTTACCACGTTTACCGGCGCTCCGGCCAGATAGGATTTTACATTCTCCACCGTGCAGTCCATGATCCGCTGGCGGCTCTCCTTGGCTCCCCAGGACATGTGGGGGGTGATGATGCAGTTTTTGGCCTTCAGCAGGGGATTGTCGCTTCGAATGGGCTCCGTGGACACCACGTCCAAACCGGCGGCGGCCACCTTGCCGGAATTCAGGGCATCGGCAAGGTCCTGCTCCACCACCATCTGGCCCCGGCTGTTGTTGATGATAATGACGCCGTCTTTCATTTTGGAAATCGTCTCCCGGTTGATAATCCCTGTGTTGAAGGGCAACCGAACCACAATTCGCATGGCAGCATACTCCTTTGTGTTGTTGCTGAAACTATAGCATGAAAGGTCTTGTAAACGCACCGAAAAGCCGGTATATTTTCGCTGAAAGAAAGATACTTTTCCCGGACACAGATAAAACCTTTTGAAACCACCAGCTCAGCCGGTGGTTTTCTTTTACAATCATTGGGACCGCCACATAGTGGCGGTCCCAGTTGTGCCCATATCAGCAAAGCGGTCAGTCCCGCGCCTCCAGATCCTTGACAATCGGAGGCAACTGGGAAATCATATTGTCCATATCCTCGAACATGGCGCTCTTTGTTGTCCCCAGTCGGCTGGCCTGATCAATGTGCTTGACCACCTCCTGATACTGACCCTTGATCTGATCGAAAAACTGACAAAGCACCGCCAATTCCTGCTGCGAGGTCTGAATCACACCAGAGATTTCCGACTGCACGGAGGTTGTACTCTCAGCGGTGGCCGTAATCTTGTGGAAGCTCTCCTCGGTCTGCCCCACGATGTCCACACCTTGATTCAAGGTCTGCTGGGAGGTCTGGATGCTGCTGCTGAGCTCCCCCGCCCGGACCTCCACGTCACTCACGCCGGTGTCCACTTCACCCGCCAGCTGTTTGATTTCCTTGGCCAGTTCCTTCACCTGGGCTGCCACCACGGCGAAGCCCCGGCCCTCCACTCCGGCCCGGGCGGCCTCAATGGAGGCGTTGATGGCCAGGATGTTGGTCTGATCCGCAATGGAGACGATCTTCCCCATGCACTGCTGAATCCCCCGAATCGCGGATTGCAGGTTTCCGAAAATATCCGCCATCTCGTCATAGGACTCCTGAATTTTCATCGAGGTGTTTTTCAGCGCGTCCATCAACCCCTGAGCCTCGGAGACCGTTCCGCCAATCTCCTCCCGGACATGGGCAAACTCTCCTGCTGCCTCGTCAATGTTGGCAAAGGACTGGCCAAGCTCCTGAAGCTCCTCCTGGAAATGGTCCGCCTCCTTCAGCACACCGGAGAAGGTCGTGCCCACCAGGCTCAGTTCCGAGAGAGAGGCAACCTCCTTCTTCACCAGCTCTTTTTGGTATTCTTTTAAGCTGCCCGCCACATGCAGAACCGGATAGAGGCTTTTCTCCTGATGGGGTCGATCCGGCTGTCTGCGGCTCTTTCTTGATAATAACATTTCCGAATCCCCCTTACTCAAAGACCACGCAGGTCATGGATTGATTAACAAAGCGGTTGTTGTAATGCTCCCCATAGCCCACCACGCCGGCGTGGCAGCCCAAGGTGGCCATCTCCCGCAGGTAGGTCTGCATATATCCCCGCTCGGTAAAGAGCTTGTAGCGGAACAGGCAGTTTACCGAGAACACCGCCGAACGCTTGGGGAACTCCTGGGTGATCTGCCGGATCGTATCCCGTGTAATGGCCTGATAATCTCCCAGTTCCAGGAGAATCAGGACATCGGAGTCGTTCACCTGCCGGAAGCAGGCCAGGGCGTTGCCGTTGACCTCTTTGATTGAGATGATGCAGGTGTCGTCTCCGTTGACCTTGCCGAAGGGGTTCTGGAAAGTTCGGGTCAAAATCTCCTCGTCCGTTACGTGGAGAATGCTTTTGTAGACCTGCTTGGCGGGCTTTCCGTTGAGAGAGCCCAGTATGTAATTGGCCCGGTCCGTGTCGGAGGCAATGAACCGGTAGTCCCCCAGCTGATGATAGATATTCTCCTTATAGGTCTTCACCCGGCCGTTCTGGTTCCGCACCATGGCATAGGCCACGGCGTCTTGATAAATTCTTCCGTTGGCGGACACCCTGCCCTCGCCTCCGGTACCGCCCACTAAGGAGATCCCCCGCTGACGCAGAGCAGTGTAAATGGTTGTCAGGACGCAGGCGTCGTTTCCGG
Organism: uncultured Oscillibacter sp.; assembly: GCA_910588175.1. Taxonomy (GTDB): domain Bacteria; phylum Bacillota; class Clostridia; order Oscillospirales; family Oscillospiraceae; genus Oscillibacter. Next base: position 85,606 of record CAJUQQ010000001.1, on the reverse strand, counting down.
TACAAAAGTCGATGCACACCGTATCCCGACCGGAGCCGCCAACGGCCTGTACATCCCGCTCCAACCGCTGGATGTACTTCACCGGCATGGCGGATACCTCCTCCAGCACGTTGGCTGCGGCGGTAACGCCGTCGTAAAAAGCGATGACGCTGACCCCGTTTTCCACAACGCTGGTCTGATAGCTCATGCCAATGCAGCCGATACTGGGAACGCCGGGAAACCGCTTCTCCAGCTCCTTTACGTGGGCCTCAAATTGAGAGTTATTGGAAAGCAGCATAATAAACTGGGGATTTCGTAGCCCGCTGATCGCCTCCGCCAGATTTCCTCTTGGGCTCATGCCGATAAACTGCCTCACACCGGTATCTCCTCTCCATAATTCTTGCATTATCGCTTCCGCATATCATAGTTTTTTATTATACTGAAAAATTGCGGCTATGTCAATCATTACCTGAGCTGGAGGAGAGTCCCGCAGGTTGTAATATTGAAATATGAAAACACGAACCCACCCGACAGAGCACGGAACAGTTCTATCTCATTTACTTTTTATCACGAGCCAAAAAAGTCAAATAGGATGGCGAAAAATGAAGAGAACAGAAGTTTACAGGCGGGAAACGAAGCCTGGCTGGGGAACGGTTGAGTAGTACAACGCGGTGGATGGTTACAAGAAACCCCGTTACCCACAACTGGAAGCGGCTTGTTTGCGATGAAGATAGTCACGCGAGCCTCTACACAAAAAACAGCAACAGACGCACACTGCGACGGTAGTAATGCAATCCCAGACGCAGAAAGTCAAAACAGGGAACTTTGTTTGAAAAAACCGCCCAGCAACTCGGCATCCACCACAAGTTCATTCGCCCCTTTATAATCTGTCTGCAGTTTTGCAGTATTTGGGCGCACAGACTATATGGTACTCACAGTTCCACCGTGTATGCGCCAAGCTGCCTGTTTCTTCTTTTTTCTCTAACATTGATACTCTTCCTTTGATACTTTCAGATGTAGTCGGCAGACCATCTCCTATTATATCGTTGGAGGTTTATCATTTCCACTCATAGTCATAGCCTTTTGGGTTTCACGGATATAGCCCGTGGTTTTCCTTTTACAACAAAGGGAGAGGGAAACGATCTCGTTTCCCTCTCCCTTTTCCTTTACGCTGAACGCCCGCCTGGCCACTGTCCAGGCACGCATCTGCTTTCCTTCGTTCAGGCGTGGCGGTAAACCCGGCTCTTGCGAAAGAACATACCGCTGCTGCCCGTGCGCCGGTTCCGGCGGGCGGCCTCCTGCTTGCGCAGGTGATCAAAGCTGTGCTCCACCTCGGTTTTATTCATATTAGAAGTGAGCATCAGGCTGCCATAGCAAAGGGCGCCGGCTTCATCAAAAAATTTCTGAAACATGGAAATACCTCCTAACTTCATGGGAGAACATCTTCTCCCGCCTTCTGGTTGTCTGGACCTCCCTGGTTTCGTATCCCCCAGAGATTGGCATCAGTATACCCTTACCCACGCCGTTTGACAAGATTCAAATTGGGCAAAGTTTCCGGAGCCGTCCGCCCGCTTTTATCTATATTGCATAAAAAATCTATAATTTTCAGTTAATATAACCAAATATATCTCGTAAGCGTGTTGCATTCAGAAAAAAGTAGAAAAGCAAAAATCTATTTAACATTTTCACTGTTTTTGAAGACACTACAGTCAACATTTTCCTCGGTTTGATTTTTGGAAAATTTAAGCAGTTATATTCAAATTCTGACATTTATGTTGAATAGTTCCGGAATTACCAACGTCATAATATACAATTTCAGCTTATATTTTTTGACAGGCGCTCATGCAAAATAACATATGTACTGTTGTTTCCAACATTTATCCATCACATTTCTCCTGTTCTTCTGTTAAAATCAGATATAGAAAGACGGAGGGCCCCCGCCGATTCACAAAGTATGTACGAGAATGAAGGAGGAACCCACAATGACAACCCCGGACACCCAGACAAAACGGCTTCCTGCCAGCCAGAAGTATGCCTTCGGCATAGGCGCCATCGGCAAGGACGCAATCTGCAACCTGGTCGGCGCGTTCCTGATGCTCTACATGACGGATACTCTGGGCCTCAGCGCGACGTTCGTAGGCGTTCTTCTGGGCGTGGCCCGTATCTGGGATGCCGTCAATGACCCCATGATGGGCATGATCGTGGACAACACCCACACCCGGTACGGCAAATTCCGCATCTGGCTCATCATCGGCACTCTGGTCAACTCTGTGTTCTTCATCCTGCTGTTCACCAACTTCGGCATCACCGACAAGGGAACCCTGATGGTCTACGTATCCGTGATGTACATTCTCTACGGCATGACCTACACCATCATGGACGTGCCCTACTGGTCCTGGCTGCCCAACCTCTCCAGCGACCCCCGGGAGCGGGAGTCCATCTCCGTTGTCCCCCGCATCTTCGCCTCCATCGGCGGCTTCCTGGTGTGCACCTTCGGCCTGAACCTCATCAACTACTTCAACGAAATGGCCGGAGACCAGACCGTCATGCAGACCCAGGACAATGGTCAGGTGTTGAACATCTCCGTCACCGGCTTCACCTACGCCGCAATAGCCATCGTGGTGCTGTTCATCGTCTGCATCGGCATCACCTGCGCCGTGGTCAAGGAAAAGCCTACCATCGGAGAAGGCAAGGCGGAAAAGACCAGCCTGAAGGAAGCTTTCGCCATTATCATCAAGAACGACCAGCTGGTGGCCTTTATCGGCCTGCTGCTAACCTTCAATCTCTGCACTCAGATTCTCAAAGCTTTCGCCGTCTTCTACTTCAAAGAGGCCTGCGGCAACGCCTACCTGTACTCCATCTTCGGTTACGCCATCATCGCCGAGATGGTCGGCCTGTTCCTCTTCCCCAAAATTGCCAGGAACATGGAGCGTGAGAAGGTCTACCTCCTGGCCTGCGCCCTGCCCGTCATCGGCCTGGTCCTGCTGTTCGCCCTGGGCTACGCGGCTCCCTCCAGCACCGCCGGCGTCATCGCCTCCTGCGCCTTCATCTTCTTTGGCTCCGGCCTCTCTCTGGGCACTACCACCTGCTGCATCGCCGATGTCATTGACTACGGCGAACTGAAATTCGGCAAGCGCAACGAGTCTGTCATCTGCTCCGCTCAAACCTTCCTGATGAAAGCCGCCTCCGCCGTGGCCGCCACCCTTACCGGCGTGGGCCTGGACATTATCGGCTACGACCCCGAGGCCTCCGGCGCGCAGTCCGCCGGAACCATCATGGGCATCCGCTTCCTGATGTTCGCCGTGCCCATCGCCCTGGCCATCCTCAGCTTCCTGATCTACAAGACCCAGTATAAGCTGAAGGGCGCGCGCCTGGACCAGCTGACCAAGGACGTCAACGCCCTTCACGCCAAGCAGGACCAGAAGTAAGCCCTACAACATACAAGGAGGCGATTTCCCATGAGCGTCACCTATCACGAGAGCACAAAAACCTTTCACCTGACCAACGGTCAGATCAGCTACATCATGAAGGTGCTTCCCAACGGGGCCCTGGGGCAGCTGTACTTCGGCAAGGCCATCCGGGACCGGGAGAGCTTCGACCACCTGCTGGAGATGAAGCACCGGCCCATGAGCTCCTGGGTTTTTGAGGGAAACAAGCTCTTCTCCCTGGAGCACACCCGGCAGGAATACCCCTCCTACGGCTCCACCGACTACCGCCACCCCGCCGTGCAGATCCTCCAGCCCGACGGCAGCCGGATCACGGACTTCGTGGTCCAGTCTCACAGCGTCACCCCTGGCAAGCCTGCCTTAGAGGGTCTGCCCGCCACCTACTGCGAGTCCGGCAGCGAGGCCGAAACCCTCACCGTTCACCTGCGGGACGAGCTGCTGGGGGTCTCCCTGGATCTGAACTACACCCTCTTCGCGGACCGGCCGGCGCTGGCCCGCTCCGCCCGGCTGGTGAATGAGGGGGATCTGGACCTCCACCTCACCCACGCCATGAGCCTCTGCCTGGACCTTCCCGACCGCGACTATGAGTTTGTCCACTTCTCCGGGGCCTGGTCCCGGGAACGCTGGATGAAGGTCCGGCGTTTGGAGCAGGGCATCCAGTCCGTGGAGTCCGCCCGGGGCAACTCCTCCCACAACCACAACCCCTTTGTCATGCTCCGCCGCCCCGGCACGGACGAGGATCAGGGCGAGGTCATCGGCCTCTCCCTCGTCTACTCCGGCAACTTCCTGGCCCAGGCGGAGGTGGACACCTGGGATGTCACCCGGGTCACCCTGGGCATTAATCCCTTCGGCTTCGACTGGAAGCTGGCCCCCGGGGAGTCCTTCCAGACCCCCGAGGCGGTGATGGTCTACTCCCACGAGGGGATGAACGCCATGAGCCGTACTTTCCACCAGCTCTACCGCAGCCGTCTGGCCCGGGGCCAGTGGCGGGACAAACCCCGGCCCATTCTCATCAACAACTGGGAAGCCACCTACTTCGACTTCACCGAGGATAAGCTGGTGGCCATCGCCGAGGCGGCCCACAAGGACGGCGTGGAGCTCTTCGTCCTGGACGACGGCTGGTTCGGCGCCCGGTGCAACGACTTCGCGGGCCTGGGGGACTGGACTCCCAACCGGGACCGCCTCCCCGGCGGCATCGCCAGTCTGGCCCGGCGGATCAACGACCTGGGCATGCAGTTCGGCCTCTGGTTCGAGCCGGAGATGGTCAACAAGGACTCCGACCTTTACCGGGCCCACCCGGATTGGATCATCCACGTCCCGGGCCGCCGGGAGTCCCACGGCCGGAACCAGTACGTGCTGGACTTCTCCCGGCCCGAAGTGGTGGACTGCATCTATGACCAGATGGCGAAGCTCCTCAGCGAGGCCAACATCTCCTATATTAAATGGGATATGAACCGCAGTATCTCAGAGCCCTTCTCCGAGGTCCTGCCCCCGGACCGGCAGGGAGAGCTGTTCCACCGCTACATCCTGGGAGTCTACCGCCTCTATGAGCGGCTGACCGCCAACTTCCCCCACGTCCTCTTTGAGTCCTGTTCCTCCGGCGGCGGGCGGTTCGACCCCGGTATGCTGTACTACGCGCCCCAGTGCTGGGCTTCCGACGACTCCGACGCCGTGGAGCGGCTGAAAATCCAGTACGGCACTTCCTACTGCTACCCCATCAGCTCCATCGGGGCCCACGTGTCGGCGGTGCCCAACCACCAGGTAAAGCGGATTACGCCTCTGGCCACCCGGGCCAACGTGGCGCACTTCGGCACCTTCGGCTATGAGCTGGACTTGAACAAGCTCACCGCGGAGGAGCGGGAGCAGGTCCGGCAGCAGATCGCCTTTATGAAGAAATACCGGGAAGTTCTCCAGTTCGGCGACTTCTACCGCCTCCGCTCTCCCTTTGACGGGAACTTCACTTCCTGGATGGCGGTGAGCCCGGATAAGAAAACCGCTCTGGTGGGCTGGTACCGGACGCTGAGCGAGACCAACGGCTCCTGCCGCCGGGTAAGGCTCCAGGGTTTGGACCCGGACCTCTGCTACCGTGTGGACGGCGGCGAGTCCCATTACGGCGACGAGCTGATGAACCTGGGCCTCATAACCACCGACAGCGGCGCGGGAGAGTGCCAGCCCAGTGAGCGGCCCATCTGCGACTTTGATTCTCACATCTATGTGCTGCACGCGTGAACTTCCGCCCTTTTCCTAATCCCCTATAGACGAGGCCGGGCCGCCCGAATTGGGCGGCCCGGCCTCGTTATAATATTATCCAAGGGCGTCTTCCTCCGAAACGGCCTCCCCCGGCGCTTCCGCCATGTGCTCCAGACTGCGCAGAGCCCGCTCCCGGTCCCATTTCCGGTACTTTACCGGTGTAATTCCAAACTGCTGCTTGAAGGCCTTGGAGAACACCTGGGGGTCCTGATATCCGCAGCTCATGGCGATGTTGGCCACGGACGCGTCGGTCAGCGTCAGCTGTTCCTTGGCCCGGGTGAGGCGGAACTGGGTCAGGCACTCCTGGGGTGAAACGCCCAGGACTCGACGGAACAGGGTAAACAGGTAGCTCCGGTTCAGCGCCACGTAGCCCGCGATATCGGCCACCGTGATGCCGTTGGCATAGTTGTTTCGGATGTACTCCATGGCTTGGTGAATATAGAGATTCTCCCGCTCCCGCTTGGACAAGTGCCGCTCCGGTCCCCAGGAAATGCCTTTTGCCAGGCGGGCAAAAAACTGGCACAGGAGGGACTGAAGCATGAAATCCGCCTCGGTGTCGGACTTGTTGTACGTGAGCATGGAATCCACCAGCTTCAACAGCGACCCGTCGTCCTCACAGTGGAAGGTCAGCCGGTCGCTCCCCAGACCCAGGCTGTGCAGGCAGCTTTCGCACTTGGCGCCGTCAAAGCCAATCCAGAGATAGGTCCAGGGGTCCTCCTCGCTGGCCTGATAGAAGGTCTGTTTGTTGGGCTCAATTAAAAAGCCGTCCCCCTTGTGAAGGGGGAAATCCTGGTCTTCCACATGGTAGATGCCGCTGCCGTCGAGAATGTAGTGCAGAAGATAGTTGGGACGGACGGCGGGGCCGTAGCTGTGCAGAGGTTCGCAGCGAGCGTGGCCGCAGTAGCAAAGATAGAAGTCGGAAAACTTTTGGTATTGCTTTTGCAGGTGCAGAACATAGCTCTCTTCCATCGCTTCTTCCCCTTCCCTATGGATACCGCCCCGTATCCCCGGATGCTCCGGCCTTCCGGAAATATCCTGCTTCTCATTATATCCTCCGCATATTGATAATACAAGCATTTTGTTCGCGCCGGGCGCCCTGAAAACGCGGAAGCGCGGGCCGAAACCCGCGCTTCCATGGCCAACCGGCCGGTATCTCCGCCCCTCAGTTCAGCAGCACGCTGCGCCCCTCTCCGTATACATAAACAATTCTGGCGTACTGGTAGCGCCTCCAGTCCAGCATTTGTCCGCAGCGGCTACAAAAGGCCATGTATTCCCGCTCCATCGTTCTCCCGCATCTCGGGCAGACCGGATAGGCCGGCGCGCCATGGCAGTGGGGAAACACATGGATTTCCGCCACATGCATGGGACAGCGGTAGCGCATCTGCTCCGCCAGCGGAAGCCGCCGGTATACCGCCCGGGTCATTTCCTCTCCTCCCCAGCGGTCAGCAGATCGTCCATCGGCACCTGAAGCTCCTCGCTGAGCTTTTTCAGGAGGGACGATGAAACGTTCGTGTCCTTGGAGCGCAGGTTCCTCAAGTGGCGGTCGCTGATATCCAGCTTTTCCGCAAATTCTTCCTGCTTCAGGTCCTTTTCTTTCATTTCCTTGCGGAGCTTTTTGTGATCCAGTAATGCGGACATACACGTTACCTCCTATATGTTTATCATAGGAGGTGAGGGGCAAAATTACCAGGAAACCCGGTTCCGCTTTTGTAGAAAATTGGAAAAATATGTCGAAAAATAGAAGTGAGCCTGTTTGCACAGGCTCACGGGAAGCACGGAGTATGTAAGGTTCTTAATCTGGAAGCCCCCCTTGAAATCCCCATGGTTCCAAAGTCTGTGTTTTCATTTGGCCACGCGAAGCAGTGGAACCGGGACTTCAGGGTACTCAAGAGGGCGCTGTGCAGGTGTTGGTAAGGTAGATTCTGGAATCAGAGCCGCCGTCACGCTCCGCATATATAGTCAGCTTGGCATAATAAGAAACGCCGGCTTCTCCATAGTAGGTATAATCACCCATATGAAATGTAGTATCCTCACACATCAATCCGTTGCTTACAGTTCCACTAATGGTAGCTACTCGTGAGCCATTTGACTTGTATATAACAAGCTCGGAAACCCCGACACGGTCAGAATGTCGTGTTGCTGTAACCGTGAACGCAACACGCACAGAACCTTTCGTCGAGCCTGGATAGAGAGATGCTCCATAGCCATCCAAGTAATCACTTGCACGAGGTGACATCTCAATTGCAGATACAGACTGACAGAAGAACGTAACTAAAAATATCAAACTGATAAAAGTGAGCGTTAATTTTTTTGTTTGACACATTGAGATCACTCTCCAATAGAATCAATGATTTGTTTTATATTTTTTAATGAGAGCTTCCCATTGATAACCATGATAACTTGACCGTCTGAATATACAGCGCGAATACAAGACTGGTTAGACATGATGTAAAACAATCTGCCACTACTGGGATATTCCTCTACAGTCAAATGATCTTTTCCATGGTGTATTTAGTAACACGATCGGTTTTAATATATTGCTGTGCTTCAATAAAAAAGTAGTCATCTCCGCACACAAATTCGCATAAAACCACCGAACCATCTAAGTTCTCAGATACTTTGATATCTTGTGCAAGCATTGTATCTTCTGGATACCAGGCCGGAGCCGGAACAGTGATGCCGCAACTATCAAAGGCCCCTTGAACCACTTGTCGGAGCGCTTCCGCCTCCGCAGAGCCAGTACCCTCAGAAAAGTGGAACGTATCTTCTGTCCACCGTGCCAGCGCACCGAACACATCCACGCCAAACGCCTGAGCAACGACCATGCTGGAAAACGCCACCGCCAGAACAGCCACCAGCGGCAGCAGCCGCCTCAGCGGTCTTCCAAGCTTACGATGCCGTTTCACGGGCTCCTCAACAGGTTCCTCGACAGCCTCCCAATCGGAATCTCTCACTGGATAAAGCGGACGGTCCGTCCCGTCCGGGGTAAGGAAATACTTCTGGAACTTCTCCCACGCCTGATCAACGTCGGGAAGCAGTCCCGTGGGGTTCTCTTTTTCTCTTTGCTCAATCACCTCCAGGATACGGAATGTCAGCTCGTCGTCCCCGTCCTCCTCGGGCTCAAGGTCCGCAGGTATCAGGTCTAGCAGCTGCTCTGTGCTCAACTCTTCCAGAAAACCATACGTTTGCGTTTTGCCATCAGTCGGCATCCCCGCACCTCCTTATATGTATATGACCGCAAATCGAAAAACCTGACAAAGAATTTGAAAAAAATCCAAAATTTTTCAGAAGGGGTCCCTCTCCGAAAAACGAAAACCGGCACGCCAGAAAAGACGGCCCGGTCCAGATCACAAGCATTTATATCCATTCATCCCCAAACGTTTTCTGGAGCTTTTGCTGTGCGCGTTCCAGGCGCTTTTGACTGGCCCATACGGAAATATCCAATTCCTCGGCGATTTGCATATGGGTAAGCCCAAGTAATTTAAACCGCTGAAAAACCATCCATTCCCCTTCGTTCAGCACCTCTTGAATCGCGTCCAGCATATCGCTGACAATGGCCGGAGGCGAGGAAGGCGGCGCGGCGGGCTCGCGGAAAACGTCGCTGTCCAGGGAGACGAGGAAGCGGGCCCATTTCTTACGCTCTCGCCGGTACGCCTGAATTTTTAACTTCAAGATCTCCATCAGGAAGCCCCTTGGCTTCTCATGCCGGATGAGCGCTTCCTTTTTGGTCCACGCGGTGAAGAACGTATCCTGAACCAATTCCTCCGCCGCGTGGGAATCTAGGAGCTGTCTCTTCGCGAAAAGATTCAGCTGTGCGAAGGATTCATGATATAAGGTATCGAAAAACGCATTCTGATCTAGCGGCAAGGCCAACCCTCCTTCTATATATTTTCTGTCTGCGGATAACGTCAAACCCATGCGGGTACCTCTGAGCGGCACCCTCCGCTCAAAAGCATACAAATTGTACCATAAATCCGGCAAAACCGCAATCCTTTTTGTGGTCTGAGCCGTGTCTAAACACGCATTTTATGGGAGAAATGGGGTTGGGGCGGACATGTGTGTCCGCCCTGTATCGTGTAGTATCTGGATAAGGCATTCCTGTGAAGCGCCCCTCCCCTTCTCGTAAAAGCGGTTGACAAAACCGCCGGGGTCTTTTATAATAGCCCTCAAAGCGATGACGGAGAGGGACGGAGGCCGAGACCCTCAGAGAGCCGGTGTTCGGTGCGAACCGGCGGCGGAGGCCCCCAGCTCCTATGGCTCCTGAGCCGGGGGTTCGAGGCGGCGCGCGCCGCGTTAGGGCCCTCCGTAAGCGCCGCGTTAGGGCGAAGGGGCTGTTGGGCCCTGTGAGGGGCGGCGGTCCGTGAGGGCGCCGCAATTTGAGTGGTACCGCGGAAGCGTCTTCGGCTTTCGTCTCAAAGAACAGCTTTGGGACGAGAGCCTTTTTCGTCTCAAAAATCGGAAAGGAGCATCCAGTATGAGCGATTACCGTATCGAAACCACCTGCGTCCAAGGAGGCTATACCCCCGGCAGCGGCGAACCCCGTCAGATTCCCATTGTGCAGTCCACCACCTTTAAGTACGCCACCTCCGAGGATATGGGCAAACTTTTCGACCTGGAGGCCAACGGCTATTTTTACTCCCGTCTCCAAAACCCCACCTGCGACTATGTGGCGGCGAAAATCGCCGCGCTGGAGGGCGGCACGGCGGCCATGCTGACCTCCTCCGGCCAGGCGGCCAACTTCTTCGCCCTGTTCAACATCGCCTCCTGCGGCGACCACATCGTCTCCTCTTCCGCCATTTATGGCGGCACCTTCAACCTCATCTCCGTCACCATGGCCAAAATGGGCATTGAGGCCACCTTCATCTCCCCCAACTGCACGGAGGAAGAGCTGGACGCCGCTTTCCGCCCCAACACCAAGGCGGTCTTCGGCGAGACCATCGCCAACCCGGCCCTGTCGGTGCTGGACATCGAGAAGTTCGCCCGGGCTGCCCACACCCACGGCGTGCCCCTGATCGTAGACAACACCTTCCCCACCCCTGTAGGCTGCCGCCCCATGGAGTGGGGCGCGGACATCGTCACCCATTCCACGACGAAATACATGGACGGCCACGGCGTAGCGGTGGGCGGGGCCCTTGTGGATTCCGGAAAGTTCGACTGGATGTCCCACAAGGAGAAGTTCCCCGGCCTCTGCACCCCCGACGAGAGCTATCACGGCATCACTTACGCCGAGAAATTCGGCCTGGCCGGGGCCTTTATCACCAAATGCACCGCCCAGCTGATGCGGGACTTCGGCTGTACCCAGTCTCCTCAGAGCGCCTTTTACCTGAACCTGGGCCTGGAGAGCCTTCATGTCCGGATGCGCCGCCACTGTGAGAACGGCCAGGCCGTGGCGGAGTTTCTGGCAGAGCATCCCAAGGTGGCCGCCGTAAGCTACTGCGGCCTGCCGGGGGACAAGTACCACGCCCTGGCGAAGAAATACCTGCCAAACGGCTCCTGCGGCGTGGTTTCCTTTGAGCTGAAGGGAGGCCGTCCCGCCGCCGGGGTCTTTATGAGCCGGTTGCAGCTGGCCGCTATTGAGACCCACGTGGCCGATGCCCGGACCTGCTGTCTGAATCCCGCCACCTCTACGCACCGCCAGATGACGGACGCCCAGCTCCAGGCGGCGGGCATCCCCGCCGGCCTGATCCGCATGTCCTGCGGCCTGGAGAACGCTCAGGACCTCATCGACGACATCCGCCAAGCGCTGGAGGCCATCTGACATGCCCATCAAAATTCCAAACCGCCTCCCCGCCACGGAGACGCTCCGGCGGGAGAACATCTTTGTCATGACGGAGACCCGGGCCGTTACTCAGGACATCCGGCCCCTGCAAATCCTTCTTTTAAACCTGATGCCCACCAAGGTGGACACAGAGACCCAACTGGCCCGGGTACTGGGGGACACCCCCCTGCAAATTGAGCTGGAGCTGATCGCACCGGCGGGCCATGTGTCCAAAAATACCTCCCAGGCCCACATGCTGGCCTTCTACAAAACCTTCGCCGGCGTGCGGGACCGGACCTTCGACGGCCTGGTCATCACCGGCGCGCCGGTGGAACTGATGGACTTCGAAGAGGTGGACTACTGGCCGGAGCTTTGCGAGATCATGGAGTGGAGCAAAACCCACGTTCACTCCACCCTACACATCTGCTGGGGTGCCCAGGCGGGGCTGTACTATCACTACGGTATCCCCAAACGGCCGCTGGAGCGAAAGCTCTTCGGCGTATTCCAGCACACGGTGGAAGACCCGAATTTTATTCTGTTCCGGGGCTTTGACGACGTGTTCTGGGTCCCCCACTCCCGGAACACCACCGTCGCCCGGGAAGACATTGAGGCCGTCCCGGAGCTGAAGGTTCTCTCCAGCTCCCCGGAGGTTGGGGTCTACGCCGTCAAGACCGCCCAAGGCCAGCAGGTATTTCTCATGGGCCACGCGGAATACGACCGGGATACCCTGCGGAACGAATATATGCGGGACGTGGCCGCCGGGGTAGACATCCAGCTTCCCCAGAACTATTTCCCGGAGGACTGCCCCGACCGCAAGCCCGTGGTCCGGTGGCGCTCCTGCGCCCATCTGCTGTACGCCAACTGGCTGAACTACTGCGTGTATCAGACCACGCCTTACGATATCGGCGGTATCCGTCAGGGCGTTCGCACGGGCAGCTGAGGGGACCGATTCATCACCGGACGCGGTCCGGAGGCCCGTCAGGCCTTCGGACCGCGCGTCTGCTCCAGCCTGTAGATCGTCTCCAGAACAATTTGGATTTCCCGCTCCCACGCGTCATAAAGCTTTTCGTTCTTCTTGGTATAAATGACTTCCGCATTGGTCAGGTTGCCGGAGGTCCCATTGATGGTAGCGGCTCTGACGCCTCGCAGATGGGCGATGGTGTACAGCGCGGAGGACTCCATATCCAGATTCATGACCTTATAGGAGCGCAGCCGGTCCAGGAACTCCTCCGTCTCACCGTAGAAGGCGTCGTCAGAGGAGGTGATGCCCGCGTACACGGCAAAGCCGGTATCCGCCGTCATTTCCCGGGCAGTTTGAATCAGCAGGCCGGTCAGCTCCAGGTCGGGGACTGCGGGAAACCCATCCGGCACATAAAACCGGGAGGTCCCCTCGTTTTTCATGGCGCCGGTGGTGACCATCAGGTCGCCGATGCGGATTTTGGGGTCCAGAGCGGCGCTGCTGCCAATGCGGATCAAGGTTTTCGCGCCGATGTTGATCAGCTCTTCGGCGGCGATGGCGGCGGAGGGACAGCCCATGCCGGTAGAGGTAACGCTGATCTTGACGCCCTTGTAACAGCCGGTGAAGGTTCGATGCTCCCGGTTGCTGGCCATCAGCTGTGCGCCGTCCAGATATTTCGCGGCGATGTCGCTTCGGGCAGGGTCGCCAGGCAGAAGCACATACTCCCCAATCTCCCCTGGAGACAATGCGATGTGGTACTGTTTTTGGCCGAGTGTGACGGATTTTTTATCCAAGCTCATAGGGGCTTCCTCCTGTATTTCATTTGGTATTTGGAAACCGTTGCGCGGTTTCTTTTTTTATGGTACCATGTTCCCGGACATAAAAAAATGACATATGTCAGTTTGATCGGAAAGAAGGCGAACGATATGCGGCAGGAGCTTCTGCTGTTTTTCCAAAGCCTGGAGCGGTATGTCCAGGATTATTCAGGACCGGTGGGAGGTGCGTTTCACTTTCGCAGAAACGAGTGGCGGCGTTTTTGGCCGGAGGAGGTCTCCCCCCGCCTGCTTCGCCGGGAACAGGCGGGTTCCTACCTGTTCCGCTTCGATCAGCCGCTAGACTCCGTGTACATTCTGTTGGAGGGCGGCTGCTGTGTGGAAAAGTATAAGCCCTCCGGCGGAGTTTTTACGGACAGCTCCCGGTATCCGCTGCAAATGTTCGGCCTGCTGGAGGGAATTGCCGGCGTCCCGGCCTACACGGCCACCATGCGCTGTGCCGAGGACTGCGTCTGCCTCAAGGCTCCTGTGGAAACCTGTCTGCACCTGCTCCGGTCCAACCCGGACCTGATGTGGCTGGCCCTGCAATTTCTCTCCAGCTTCAGCATGGAATACATGGACGCCTCGGATCTGCTGATTCTCCACGACCCGGAATTCCTGATCCTCTCCCGGCTCTGCCGCTGCTGCCTGGGGAAGTCCTTTCCCGTAACAGTCCCCTATAAAAAAGAAGATCTTGCCAATGGGCTGAATCTGAACCTGCGCACCGTGTACCGGTATCTTGCCCGGTTCTACGAGTCGGGCCTTCTGTCCTCCGTCCGGGGAAAGATCACCATTACGCAGCAGCAGTACCAGGCAATCGAAGCGTACTTGTCCGCCAAATAGAGCCTGTCCTCCGTCTGGCCGGAAGGGCAGGACTTTTTTTGTTTTTGCGGCAGTTTTCTCAAAAATCGCCGTCAAAATAACCAGCTATCTTTCAATATTCCGGTCTATTTTTCACAAAAATGCGCGCACAGTCGACCGTCAAGTTGACAAGTTGGCCGCCAAGTTGTAGAATGGGGCCAACAAGTTACGGATTTGGGGAGGGATTTGTATGGAAAAGAAGAAAATGATGCATGTGGGAATCCACGAAGGCGACATCGGAAGGTATGTGTTCCTTCCCGGCAGTCCGGAGAGGACGGAGAAGATCGCCAAATATTTTGAAAATCCCAAGGAAATTGCCTATAACCGGGAGTTTCGCACCTGGACGGGGACTCTGGACGGCGTTCCCGTGGCGGTGACCAGCACAGGAATCGGCGGACCTTCCGCCGCCATCGCGGTGGAAGAGCTGCACCAGAGCGGCGCGGACACCATGATGCGGGTGGGCAGCTGCGCGTCTACCTCACCCAAGGTGTGCATGGGAGACATCGTCATTCCCTGCGGCGCCGTCCGCATGGAGGGCGTGGGAGACCACTATCTGCCGGTGGAATTTCCGGCGGTGCCGGATTTCCAGATGATGAAAGCGCTGGAGGAAGCCGCTGCCGGACAGGGTTTTCACTATGATACCGGCGTGACCATCACAAAGGCCTCCTTCTATTCCCAGACCTCGCCGGAGACCAAGCCCATCGCCGCCGAGCTGATGTACCGCTGGGACGCTTATGTCAAGGGCGGCGCCACCAACACCAGCATGGAGTGCGCCCCCCTGTTCCTGATCGGCGGGACCCTGGGCATCCGTACCGCCAGCGTCATGGTAAGCGCGACCAACTGCAAGGAGTACACGGAACAGACGCGGACCCGTCCTCTGGAGGATCTGGAGGACCGCGTGATCCGAGTGGCCATCGACGGAATGCGGCGTCTCATCCAGTGGGACCGGCGAAAGGAAGGGTGAGAGCGTGACATGCGCGTCATGGCCGCCGTTGGAAGAGACCAACATCCCCAGCTACGTGCAAATCTATGACATCATCTTTCAGATGATCCAGAGCGGAGAACTCAGCGACGGCGATCAGCTGCCGGGAGAAAACCTGCTGGCCGCCCACTGGAACGTCAGCCGCTCCACCGTGCGCACGGCGGTGCGGAAGCTGGAGGAAGACGGCTTCCTCTACAAAGCCCAGGGCAAGCGGACCATGGTGGCCAACCGGACCCGGCAGCTCAACAACGGGCTCCAGTGGTTGTTCAATCCCTGCGTCAAAAACTGCATCTCTCCGATCACAACCATTCGCGTATCGTCCAACCTCCAGCAGTGCGGCAGGTATGTGGCCGACAAGCTGGGCTACTCGGTGGAAGCCAGCGTCATGGCCGCCATTGACGCGGCATACTATGCGGAGGACCGGCTGGTGGCGTCCTCCATCCTGATGGTCCACAGCAATCTGCTGGAGAAATGGAACATTCTTCTCCAGGACGAGGAGCGGCTGCGGGAGCTGGTCTCCTCACAGATTTACCAGCACGCGGTCCGCTCCGGGATGGAGCTGACCGCCATGAGCCTGGACGAAGAAGAAGGCGAACTCCCCGGAGGCCGGAACGTCATTGTGATTGAGGAAGTCATCACCGGCGAAAACGACGAACCCATCGCCTACTTCAAACACTGGCTGAACGCGAACTGGTACCGGTTTTCCATGGACCGAAAACCGTTGCAGCTCTGTTAGCACTGCGGACCGGGAGCGGCCGGGTCCGCATTGACTAAGCATATACGTATGACAATTTTAAGGAGGACAGACTGATGAAAAGAAAGTGGAACATGCTTCTCGCATTGGCACTCGCGGCGGTCATGACGGTCTCTATGGCCGGCTGCGGAGGCGCTCCTTCGGGTGGAGACAAGGACTCTTCCGGAGCTTCCGGAACTCCCGACGCCTCCGGCGGGGAGGACGGCGGCCAGAAGATCGTCTATCTGGTCAACGGCAACCTGGGCGACAAGGGCTTCTATGATTCTGCGGCCAGCGGCATCCAGATGATGGCCGACAACCTGGGCGCGGAGACAAAGATCATCGAAATGGGCCGGGACGAAACCAGCTATGAGAGCAACTTCCTGGACGTTTCCGAGCAGGATTGGGACCTGATCGTCTGCGGCACCTTCTCCGTCTCGGAGCTGGCCCAGGAGGTTGCCCCCCAGTATCCGGATAAGAACTACCTGATCTTTGACGTAACGGTGGACTTTGACAAGGTCACCACCGGGAATATGATTGGCGTCAGCTATTACTCCAACCAGGGCGCGTTCCTCTCCGGCGTACTGGCGGCCAAGATGCTGCTCCAGTCCGGCGACGCGCGGATTGATTCTTCCAAGAAGATGCTGGGCTTCGTGGGCTCCATGGACACCAGCGGCATCAACGACTTCCTAGTGGGATACCTGGAGGGCGTCAAATACGTCGACCCCGAGATTCAGGTCCTAACCTCCTATGTGGGTTCCTTTGAGGATGTCACCAAGTGCATGGAGATGACCACCCAGCTGTACAACCAGGGTGCGCAGATCGTCTACGCCCCCGCCTCTCAGAGCATCCTGGGCGCCGCCACCGCCGCCGCCAACAGTGACAAGTACCTGATCGCCTGCGACCAGGACTTGTACGCCCAGCTGGCGGAGTCCGATCCCAACCTGGCGGCCACCATCCTCTCTACCAGCCTGAAAAACGTGGGCGACTCCCTGTTCACCGCGGTGCAGGGCTTGGCCGACGGCACGATGACCTACGGCAACAACTATACCCTGGGCCTGGACAGCGGCGCTGTGGGCCTGGCGAAGAACGAAAACTATACCTCTATTGTCCCTGCGGAGATCCAGGGCGAGATTGACGAGGTCGAAGCCAAGATCGTCAGCGGTGAGATTGAGGTGGCCTCCGCCTTCAATATGTCGACGGAAGAGGTCGTGGCGCTGAGAGACAGCATGAAATAACCGGCGGAACCGGCACAGCCGCCGGAGCGTCGTATATCATGAGCTCAAAACGGCAGGGCTTTATGCATTGGAATGAAACTGTGCATAAGGCCCTGCCTGTCATTAAGAGCGGGAATGGAGTGGAACCATGACGGAAGCGTTGCATATGAAGCACATCGTAAAAGTGTATTCCAACGGCGTGATGGCCAATAAAGACGTGACTCTCTGTGTTGGCCAGGGAGAAATCCACGCGCTGTCCGGGGAAAACGGCGCGGGAAAATCGACGCTGATGAAGATTCTCTTCGGAGAGGAACAGGCCACCTCGGGGGAGATTTTTGTCAACGGAAAGCAGGAGCACATCACCTCCCCCCAAATGGCAATCCGCCTGGGCATCGGTATGGTACACCAGCACTTCATGCTGGTTCCGTCCCTGAGCGTCACGGAGAACGTCATCATGGGCACCGAGCCCAGGAAGGGCCTCTTTATTGACCAAAAGCACGCCCGGCAGCAGGTGGAGGAGCTGGGAAAGAAGTACAATCTCTACATTGACCCCGATAAAAAAATCCGCGATCTGACGGTGGGTCAGAAGCAGAAGGTCGAAATTCTGAAAGCGCTGTTCCGGGGCGCGAAGATTTTGATTTTGGACGAGCCTACCGCCGTCCTGACCCCCCAGGAGACGGCGGAGCTGTTCGAGGAGCTGAAGCACCTGAGAGAAAGCGGCTATACGATCATCTTCATCTCCCACAAGCTCAACGAGATCAAGGAAATCTGCGACCGCATTACCATCATCCGCCGGGGCGTGACCATGGGCGTCCACAATGTGGCGGACGTGACGGAGGAGGACATCTCCCGGCTGATGGTGGGCCGGGACGTGGTGCTGAAAATTGAGAAAAAACCGGCCAAGCCCGGTAAACCCCTGCTGCGGGTCAAGAACTTGAAGGTAGCGGACGAAACCGGCGCTATCCACTTAAACGGCGTCTCCTTTACTCTGCGGGAGGGCGAGATCCTGGGAATCGCCGGTGTGGAGGGCAACGGACAAAGCCAGATGATTAACGCGATTACCGGCATGGGCCACGTCTCCTCCGGTTCCATTGAGCTGGCCGGAAACGACATCACCGGAGCCGGCGTGCGGAAAATCCGAAGCATGAAGCTGGCCCATATCCCGGAGGACCGCATGACCGCCGGTGTGGCGGCCAACTTGTCCATCCGTGAGAACGTCATCGCGGACAAGCTGAGCTGGAAGCGCTTCTCCAGCGGCGGCCTTTTGAAGCGGAAGGAAATCCGGACCTATGGCGAGGAAATGGTCCGGGAGTACCAGATACTCTGCAAAAGCCAGGACGTGGAAATCGGCAGCCTCTCCGGCGGAAACATCCAAAAGGGCGTCGTGGCCCGGGAGCTCTCCGCAGAACCGGTGGTGGTGGTGGCGAACCAGCCCACCCGGGGCGTGGACGTGGGCGCCAGCGAATTTATCCGCCAGCGGCTAATTGATATACGGGACCAAGGAAAGGGCGTGCTGCTGATCACGTCGGACCTGAACGAGGTCCTGGGCCTGTCCGACAGCCTGATCGTCATGTACGAGGGACGGATTGTGGCCTATATTTCAGATGTCTCTTCCATGACGGAGGCCGAACTGGGCACCTACATGCTGGGCATCCAGACGCAGCCGGAAGAGCGGATTAAGGAGGCGCTTCATGAAACTGAACAGTAACAAAAAAATCCACCTGCTGGTGGACAGCGTGAAGATGGCCCTGATTATCGCCATTGCCTGCGGCCTGGTATCCCTAATCGTCTTCGCGGTGAGCAAGGAGCCCGGCACCGCCATCTATAACTTCTTCATCGGGCCCTTTACCTCCCTGCGGCGTATCGGCAACATTGTCGAGGTGGCCTCCCCCCTGATGTTCACGGCTCTGGCGGTCATTATCATCTTCGGCTCCGGCCAGTTCTCCATGATCGCCGAGGGTTCCTTTTTCATCGGCACCGCCGGAGCCATGATCGTGGCCATCGCCTGTCCCCTTCCCGCCGGGCTCCATCCTGCGGCCGCGATTTTGTTCGCGGGGGTGCTGGGCGCGCTGGCGGCGCTGATTCCGGCGCTGCTGAAAATGAAGTGGAACGTCAGCGAACTGGTCACCTCTATCATGCTGAACTACGTGATTCAGTTCTTTGCCATTTACCTGGTGACCTATTACTTCCGGGAGATGGAATCCTCAAGCCTCTGCTCGGTGCAGTTCCAGGAAACCGCGACGCTGCCGGTCATCCTCGGCGGGACCCGGATTCACGCCGGAGTGATCCTGGCCCTGGCGGCCTGCGGGGCGGTGTGGCTGTGCATGTACCGGACCTCCTACGGCACCCAGCTGCGCATTACGGGCGACAACGCGCTGTTCGCCAAGTATTCCGGCCTGAACGTAACCGGAGTCATGGTGGCGGCCCAGGTCATCGCCGGAGCAATCGCCGGAATCGGCGGCGGCGCGGAGCTTTTGGGTATGTACAACCGGTTTAAGTGGACCGCCACCCCGGGCTACGGCTGGACGGGCATTGTCGTTGCCCTGCTGGCCAGGAACAACCCCCTGCTGGTCCCCCTGGCCGCCGCCTTTATCGCCTATCTGAACGTCGGCGCGGACATCATGGCGCGAAGCTCCGACGTGGGCCGGGAGATGGTCGACATCATCCAGGGCGTCATGATGTTCCTGATCGCGGCGGAGGCGCTGCTGCAGGGCTGGCGGCAGCGGATGATTGTAAAGGCCGCAAAGGCAGAAGAGGAGGCGCAGGCATGAATCTGATTCAATACATTTGCAGCACGGAATTCCTGTACATGTGGATTCGCGTCGCTACCCCCATCCTGCTGGCCGCGCTGGGCGCCGCCGTATGCAACAAGGCCGGCGTTGTAAACCTGGGCCTGGAAGGCATCATGCTGATCTCCGCCCTCTTCGGCGTGCTGGGCGGCGCCATGGGCGGAAATCTCTTCTGGGGTTTCCTGACCGGAGTCGGCTCGGCTCTGGTGGTCAGCGCTATTTTCGCCTACTTCCATCTGATTCTAAAGGCCAACGCCACCTTGTGCGGCACAGCTATCAACACCGCCGCCACCGGCCTGACGGTGTTCGTCCTACAGCTGGCCACCGGAGAAAAGGGCAACTCCTCCTCTCTGCGCAGCTTCTCCTTCCCCGAGGTGGAGATTCCCCTGATCAAGGACATCCCTGTAGTGGGCGACATTCTCTCCGGCCACAACGCACTGACCTACACGGCGATTCTGATGGTGGTTCTGGTTTATATCCTGCTCTATAAAACGCCTCTGGGCCTGCGGATGCGGGCGGTGGGCGAGAATCCCAACGCCGCTTCCAGCGTGGGACAGGATGTAGTCAAAATCCGTTTCATCGCCATTATCATCTGCGGTGTGCTGACGGGCCTGGGCGGCATGTACCTGTCTATGGGCTACCTGGATATGTTTGTTCGGGACATGGTGGCGGGCCGCGGATTCATCGCTCTGGCCGCCTGCTCCATGGGACAGTCGACGCCGGTGGGAGCGCTGATTTCCTCTTTGGTGTTCGCCTTCTTTGACGGTCTGTCCAACATCTTGCAGGTCTTGCAAATCCCGTCCCAGTTCGTTCAGATGCTACCCTATCTGGCGACCATCGCCGGTTTGACGGTCTTCTCCATTCAGCAGTCCATGCGGGCGAAGCGGAAGATGAACCGGCTGTAAACTGCTTTCGGAAAAAGGCGCTTTCCTGTACCGGAGGGCTTTCCCTCCGGTACAAAGGAACGAGCCGTTTGTAGGGAGGACAAAGGATGGCAGGTAAGATTTTAAATTTCGGTTCGCTGAATATCGACTATGTCTATTCGCTGGACCACATCGTCCGGGAGGGAGAGACCGAGGCCTCCTTCGATTACCAGGTGTTCGCGGGTGGAAAAGGCCTGAACCAATCGGTGGCCCTGGCCAGAGCGGGAGGCCGGGTGTTCCACGCAGGCCGGATCGGCAAGGAAGGCCGGTTCCTGCGCGAGGCCTTGGAGGAAAACGGCGTGGACTGCCAATTCCTGCTCACGGATGACGGAGCCAACGGGCACGCCATCATTCAGCGGTCTGCGGCGGGAGAAAACAGCATCCTCCTCTATCCGGGCGCGAACCATCAGAACACCCGGGAGGACATGGACCGGGCGCTGGCCCAATTTGGCGAGGGCGACGTTCTGGTCTGCCAAAACGAGATCTGTGAAACGGCGTATCTGATTGAGGCGGCTTTCCGCCGGGGCATGCAGATAGCGTGGAACCCCTCGCCGGTGACGGATATCATCCAAGCCGTCGACTTCCACATGGTCTCCTGGCTGATCATCAACGAGCTGGAGGGACAGGCCATTACCGGGGAATCTTCCCCTGCGGGCATTCTGGCGGAGCTCCGGCTGCGGTATCCGGCCCTCCGGACCGTGCTGACGCTGGGGCCCGGAGGGTCCGTCTACCAGGACGGCCCGCTGATTCTGCGGCAGGAGCGCTACACCGTTCCGGTAAAGGATACCACGGCGGCGGGAGACACCTTCCTGGGTTACTTTATCCAGGAGGCGGCCAGGGCCGGAGCGGAGCCGTCCGCGGTACAGCACGCGTTGAAGCTGGCTTCCATGGCGGCGGCGCTGGCCGTGTCCAGAGAGGGAGCCATGCCCTCCGTCCCCACCCGGGAAGAGGTGGAGACCGAGCTGGCAAAACGGGAAAGATAGGAGATTTGTTTATGGAAAAAACGATGATGCACCTTGCCGTAACGGAGAGCCAAATCGGGAAGTATGTGTTTCTGCCGGGCAGCGTGGAGCGGGCGGCGCTGATCGCGGAGTATTTTGACGAGCCTGTGAAAATCGCCCACCACCGGGAGTTTCTGACCTACACCGGCAAGCTGGAGGGCGTACCGGTGACGGTGACCAGTACCGGCATCGGCGGTCCCTCCGCCACCATTGCCGTGGAGGAGCTCCACGAGTGCGGCGCGCACACCATGATGCGGATCGGCTCCTGCGCCTCCGTCTCCCCCAGCGTCCACATCGGCGACGTTGTAATTCCCAACGGCGCCGTCCGCATGGAGGGTACCGGAACCCACTACCTTCCCCTGGAGTACCCGGCGGTTCCCGATTTCAGCATGGTCAAGGCGCTGGAGGAGGCGGCCGTCAAGCTGGGCTTCCCGTACAACGTCGGCGTCACCATTACAAAGGATTCCTTCTATACGGAGGTCTCTCCGGAAACCAAACCGGTGTACCCGATGCTGAAAGCCAAATGGGACGCCTACCGCCGGGGCGGCGCGACAAACACCAGTATGGAGTGTTCCGTGCTGTTCCTGGTGGGCGCTTCCCTGGGCATTCGGATGTCCAGCGTCATGATCAACGCCACGGAATTTGAAACCTATACCAACGACGATAAGGATTACCCAAGAGACTGGGAGCACCGGGCCATCCAAGTCGGCGTGGAGGCCATGCGGCAGATTATTTTGAAGGACAAGGAGCGGGCGGCGGTATGAGAAGAATCCTGATTGACGCGGACACCGGAATCGACGACTCCATCGCGATCCTCTACGCCCTGACCTCCCCCAATCTCCGAGTGGAGGGCATCACCACCTGTTTTGGTAATTCCAGCGCGGCCCAGTCCACAGACAACTGCCTGCGCCTGATCCGGCTGTCCAACTGCGGCTATGAGGTGCCGGTGGTGACCGGCGCGGAGCACACCTTGGACGGGGCCATTGAAACGGCTCCGGTTCACATCCACGGCGAGAACGGCATCGGAAATGTCATCCTGCCGGAAAGCAGTCAAAAGCCCCTGGATATGGATGCCGCGGATTTCATCATCCGCAAGGCCGAGGAACTGGACGGCGAGCTGATCATTGTCACAACAGGCCGGCTGACCAACCTGGCGGAGGCCCTTCAAAAGGACCCCGCGCTGCCCAAAAAGGTCAAGCGGGTCGTGACGATGGGGGGCTGCATGGAAGCTCCCGGCAACGTGACCCCGGTGGCGGAGGCGAATATCTACGGCGACGCCCGGGCGGCGGACATCGTATTCCGGGCGGGCTTTCACATGATTCTGGTGGGCCTGGACGTGACCGCCAAAACCTTCATCACGGAGAAGGACCTGGACGGCGCGGAGCGTTATTGCTCGGAAAAGAGCCGGGGCGCGGTGGCGTATATCCGCGAGGCGCTGAAGCTCTATTTCGAGTTCCACCGCCTGACCCAGGGCATGGTCCACCGGAGCTTCGTCCACGATCCTCTGGCGCTTTTGATCGCGGAGGACGCCTCCCTCGGCGAGTACAAGATGCTGCGGGCGGGCGTCGAGTATCAGGCTCCCGCCTTCCGGGGCATGATTTTGACCGACAACCGCTTCCAAAGCGAACTGGACCACGATGAAATCGCCGTGTGCGTCCGGGTGGATTCCGACAAGGCTATCCGGCGGCTCTTTTCGGTCTTTCACTGAGGGATTTTGAAAATGAACAGGAGGGACCCGCGTCCGGACAGGTCCCTCCTGTTCAGGCTGTCGAAAATGTCTTTTCGCCAGCCTGAACGAGTTTTTCAGACCTTCCAAAAGGTCTGAAAAACTTCTGATTGAAAACGAGAGAAACCCCTGATGGGTTTCTCTCGTAGCTCTTTTCCCTTCCGTCCTCTTTCAGACGCCACTTTTTGATAAGCTGAACAAAAGGGCTCCGTCCAGACGGGTCCCTCCTGTTTTCAATCGTGGACGCAGGACATTCTTTCCACGCGGCGCTCTCCCCTGCCGTCAAACCGCGCTCTCCGAAAGCTTCGCCGCCAGGGCCAGGGCCGCGTCGATATTGGGGGCAAAGTTCTCCTCCCCCACCTGCTCATACAGTCCGGACTTCTGAAATGCAGACAAAGGCTGTTCATTCACATGGGAGAAAATTACCCGGATTCCCTTCTCCCGGCATTCCTCCCACAACCGCTGGAGGCTGTTCAGGGCCGTGATGTCCATGGCGGGCACGGAGCGCATCCGCAGAATCAGCACATACCGCCCGGTATTCCGCTCTATGTGGGGAATCTTGTCCGCCGCGCCAAAGAACATGGGCCCGCTGATCTCATAGACCATCACATGGGCGGGCACGGGTTTCAGGCGGCCCTGGTCATCCCCGGTGTCCTCCACATACTCCCACTCCTTCACCACGGCCACGTCGGCCATGCGCTTCATGAACAACAGGCAGGCCAAGGACAGCCCCATCGCAATGGCCACCACCAGATCGAAGAGCACCGTCAGCAAAAAGGTCAGCGCAAGCACGGCCACATCGCTTTTGGGCGAATGCTTCCACACCTTGACCACGGTCCGCCAGCCGCTCATGTTATAGGCTACCTGGAACAAAATGGCGGCGATACAGGGCATGGGAATCAGAGCGGCATAGGGCATCAGCAGCACCAGCACCAGCAGCAGGACCACGGCGTGGACCATGCCGGCAATGGGGGACCGTCCGCCGTTTTTGATATTCGCCGCCGTCCGGGCAATGGCCCCGGTGGCCGGGATGCCCCCGAACAGGGCCGAGACGGCGTTGCCCACTCCCTGGGCCACCAGCTCCATATTGGAGTTGTGCCGGGAGCCGATCATTTCGTCTGCCACCACGGCGGAGAGCAGAGACTCAATGGCCGCCAGCACCGCGATGGTAAAGGCGTCGGGCAGCACCGCCGCCACTGTGTCATAGGTCAGAGCGGGCATGGCAAACCGCGGCAAGGCGCTGGAGATGGTGTACAGGTCCCCGATGGTGTTCACCGGCAGACGCAGCAGTTTCACCGCCGCCGCTGTCACTACTACAGCAACCAGGGAGGCCGGCACCTTCTGGAATAGCTTGGGCCAGAAAATCAGCACCGCCAGGGCAAGGCCCCCTACACCCACAGCGGCGGGATTCACCGTGGAGAAGGTTCGGACCACCTCCTCCAGCTTCTCCATAGTCTCCACCGGGGCGTTCACAAAGGTCAGGCCGAAAAAGTCCTTCAGCTGGCCGATGAGGATGGTCACGGCGATGCCCGCCGTGAAGCCGGTGGTAATGGTATAGGGGATAAATTTGATCATGCTGCCCATCCGCAGGACGCCCATCACAATCAGCATGACGCCCGCCAGAATCGTGGCGGCCGCCAGACCCTCCATGCCGCTCCGGGCCACAATGCCCGCCACAATGGTGGCAAAGGCGGCTGTGGGCCCGGCAATCTGGACCTTGCTTCCGCCCAGAGCGGAGATCACAAAACCGGCGGCAATGGCAGTGTAGAGTCCCTGCTCCGGAGCCACGCCGGAGGCCAGGGCCAGGGCGATGGACAACGGCAAGGCAATGATAGCCACAATGACCCCGGCGGTCAGATCTTGTGCCAAGTCCTGCCGGGTGTAGTGCTTGAGAGAGTGAATCAGCTGTGGCGTCAATTTTTTCATAGAGTCTCCTTCCTTCCACGGGGCGCGGGCTCACAGGTTGGCGAATACATCCACCTGCCGCCGCAGTTCCTCTACGATCTCTTGGTTTGTCTGCATCCGCCGGGTAATCCCCGCCATATCCTCCACTAACTCCTGGGTGCTTCCGGCGGCTCCGCTGACGCCGGTGGCGGCGCCGTCAATGGCCCCAGAGATGTTGGCAATGGCTCCGGCGATTTCATCCATGGCTCCCTGGAGGCGCTCTACGCGGCTGCTGAAGGCCTCGATGCAGCGCTCGATGTACGCGGCGTCGTCCCGGTACTGCCGCCCGGCCTGAACCGACTGCTGGGACTGGGTCAGCACCGCTCCGCTGAGATATTCCACCAACTCCTGGGCACTGCGGGTCAAATACTCCACCGCCCCCGTGACTACGGTGCTGACCTCCTGAATATGGCTGGCAGCGGCAGAGGAGGAGTCCGCCAGACGCCGGATCTCCCGGGCCACCATGGCAAAGCCCTTCCCGGCCTCGCCCGCCCGGGTGGCCTCTACGGAGGCGTTGATGGCTATCAGGTTGGTAGAAGAGGCGATGGTGAGTATGTCCTGAGTCAAAGCGTGAATCCGGTCCACGCTCCGGCTCTTTTGGATGGCCTCATCCAACAGGGCGGTGATCTCCTCCGTCTTTTCGCGGACGGTCTCCGTCCGCTCCTGGGTAGAGCGCTCCAGCTCCTCCGCCCGGCCCCGAATCTCACCGGCGTAGACCGTGATGCCCCGGCACTCCTCCGACATGTCCGCCGCGTCCCCCTGGGTTCCGGAGGCGGTATTCCGAATGGCCGACGCGCTCCCCGCGATTTCCTCCAGGGCGGCGGAGAGCTGGGCGGTCAGACGGGAGAGATCCCGGATACTGTCGCCGGAACGCCGGGTCCGGTCCCCCACCTCCTCCACCACGCCGCCGATGCGCTCCGAGCTGACCTGCAGCGTGGACATCGCGTCCCGGATAGGCGCGATTACATGCCGGCGGATAATGCGGAAGGCCGCGATGACCAAAAGCACCCCCAGCGTCAGGGTCACGGCGCTGGTAACCAACGAGACCACGTAGACGAAGAAGAGATGGCCCCGGGCCGTCTCGGCCCGGGCGCTGACAGAAGCGGAGAGCTCATCCAGAGCCCGCTCTGCGGAGTCACTCCTCAGGGCCACGTCCCCATTGGCCAGGGCGTAGGCGTCCTGGGTCTTGCTGTCGGCGCTGGCGCAGACCAGATGAACCATGGCGTGCTTAAAGCCCTCGTAGCTTTCCCGCAGAGAGCGGAACACCGCCTCGTCCTCCGGACCGACATAGGCCGCATAGTCTTCCAACCGGCCGTCCAGGACCTCCTCCTCCGCTTTGATTTCCTGAACGAGACGGATCATGGTGGCGTGATCCACCGCCACAATATGACTCAGCGCCAGCCGGTGAAGATCCATCATAGAGCGGCGGATCTCCTCCAGTCGTGTCTCACTGGTCATATATTCGTCTACGATCACGCCGGCGTTGGCGTTGACATTGTTGATGCTGAACACCGCCAGCAGATTGGACAGCAGCGTCACCAGGCCCAGCAGAACGATGGGAAGTATCAGGCGGTGCTGCAAGGTCAGCTTTCCCTTCATGCGATCTCCTCCGAAGTGATGTCGATTTCCGGCTTCCGCCGGATGGTCAGCGTTCCGTCACGCCCTCCACCATGTGGTCCAACTGGGCCTGGAGGTCCGCGCCGGAGGGATTCCCCCGGGCCAGATTGCTCGCGAACTCGGACACTGGGTCCCAGAACTTCCCGCCCACCCGCTGGAGCTGGGAGAACTCCGACTGGGCCAGCAGCGCCGCGATGGCCGGAGACGCCTGTACCTCCGGCGAGTTGGCTGCCTCCACATTGGAGGGGCCCTGCCCCCGCATCTGGAAGCGGAGGGACTGGTTTTCCTGGCTGGTAATCCACTCCGCCAGGCGGGCGGCCCACTCCGGGTACTGCGAATAGGCGTTCACCCCGATGAGCTTGCAGCCGGAGAAGGAAGCCATCTGCACCTCCCGCCCCGCGCAGGTAAAGGCGGGCAGGCGGGCGGCCCCGGTGTTCTCTCCCCACGCCTCCTGGATGGCCACGGCATTCCACACGCCGCTGATCCCCGCGATTACCGAGCCGTCCCGCACACCGGCCAGGAACTCCTCGTCCGTCCGGCTGGCAAAGCCGGAGCTGGCGGAAATCTCCAGCATGGCCTGGGCCACGTCCACCCCTCGGATTTCCCCTTCGGCGCTGTTCCAGGTGCAGTAATTGGTGATGCCGTCCTCGTTGAGCCCCACCTCCAGGCCGGTATTTCCGAAGAAGGCGTAGACATACCAGGCGGAGGTCCAGTCCATAGCCACCAGTCCCCCAGCCTGGGCAGCGGCTTCTACCATGCGGTTCAGGCTCTTCACGTCCTCCTCGGAGAAGTAGGCCTTATTGTAATACAGAAAATACCCGTTGTCCGCCGTCAGCGGATAGGCGTACAGCGTACCGTCCACGCTGGCGGCCTCCACCGCGGCGGAGAGGTTGGCGGCCTTGATCTCCGCCGTGTTCTCAATGGGGTCCAGCCCGCCGGCGGCGGCCAAAGCGGCCAGCTGGTCGTCGGCAAAGGCGAATACGTCCGCGCCTCCCTCCAGGTCCGCCAGCAGCACGTCCTTGCAGTTGGACTCGCTCTGGGCCTGGAAGGTAACGCGAATCTCCGCCTCCCCGGCGTAACGGGCCTGGAAGGAGGCGATCATCTCCTCCATCAGCGCCTCGTCCTCTCCCGCGCCCCAGACGGTCAGCCGGACGGACTGAGGCCCGGAAGCCTCCTCCGGCACCGGCTCCTGGTCTCCGCAGGCAGTCAGAAGCAGCGCCATGGCCAGCAGTAAGGGAATGATTTGTTTCATACGATGCACGCCTTTCCTTATGGTTTGGGCAATCAGCCCGCCGCGTAGCCCTCTTCGTCAAAGGTGTAGGTCTTTCCGCCCACCGTCATCACCGTGGAGCGGACCAGGCTTCCGTCGGCTTTGCGGTAGTGCCAGCCGCCATCGTCCTGGATCCAGCCCTCCGGGCTGACGCCCTTGTCCAGGGCGCTTTTCAAGCCGGTGGCACTCTGGGTACCGTCATCCTGAAAGTGCCACCACTCCGAGCTGAGGCCGTTCATCCCCACCCCGGTCATATAGCCCTCCAGCAGCTTGGCATTGAGGGTGTTTCGATAGGTTTCCGAATACCAGCTCAGGTCATGGATGACGCTCTGCATCTCCAGCTCCTCCCCCGCGTTCTCCAGCGTCAGGTCCAGGGCGATGCCCCGGTTGTGGGAGGAGATGGTCCTGGCCAGAAAGCTTCCTAGGTGAAAACGCCCGTTGTCCGTCATGAGCTTGGCGAGGCTCATCCCCACCTTTTCGCCGCTCTCCGTCAAGGCGGGATCGTTCAGCTGGGCCTCCGTGGTGTCATAGCTGAAGCGGGTGGCCTCCTGGGGACGGAACGCCTCATAAATCTTCAGCCGGAGTCCGTCGGCCTGGGCGGCCTGGGCGGCGGCCAGCAGCTTCTTCGCGCTGGGGTACAGGTAGGGGACCAGGAAGGTCCCGTCCGCCAACCGGACATGTTCGTAGCCCGGGAGGACCTGATGGGTAACCCGCTGAATCGGGGAGCCATGGACCGCGAACAAGGAGTCGTAGCTGTTGGTGATGTCGTAGGTACAGCAGTCCCCCACGTACTCAGGCAGATTGATCATACAGAAGCGGCTGTCTATCCAGCCGTACTCCTCCTCATAGCGGACCCGAAACCAATTGCCCTCCTCCGCCAGGACGCAGAGCATGGTCCCGCCGGGGATGGAGCCCAGGCGGTTCCTGCCGGGGTCCTCCCAGAAGTTCATATTCTCAATGGGCCAGATAGTAGCATGCAGCGGGTCCACAGAGGTTCGGAAGGAGACTTCCTCCGTCTGGGAAATCCCGCCGTCCGCCCCCACGACGGCAACCCGGAAACGGTTGTAGGACCCGGAGCCCAGCCGTCCCAGATCATAACGCATGTGCTCCTCCGGCGTCAGACGGGCCACGGTCTCCCAGTCCTCCCCCGCCCGGCGCTGGACCTCGAAGTGGTGGCACTGGAGCCCGCTCCACTCCAGGACGCACAGCCGGGGAGCGGCCTCCTGATATGTAAGGGACAGCGGCCCGGCGCTTGGAAGCGCCTGTCCGCCGGATGGGGCCGGAAGCGGGCCCGCCGGAGACACGGCGGGGCCACAGAGGACGAACCCCCATTTTTTCCAACCCGCCCGGACGGTGAACTGCCGCAGGTCCGTATCCCCTTCCTCCAAAGGAACGGTCATCTCCCGCCCCCCGGTGGAGCCCACAAAGACGCTGAACGCCTCGTAGTCTCTGAAAACCTGGTAAACGTCCCCCTCGCCCGTCCAGCGGAGAGAGACGGCATCATCTTCCATGGTCCCGGTGACTTCCGGAGCCTCCAGGCTCTCGGGCAGGGTCAGCCGCGCGTGGAAGCTCTTCCAGCTTTTAACCTCCTTG
The DNA here is from genome assembly GCA_910588175.1 of uncultured Oscillibacter sp. Classification (GTDB taxonomy): domain Bacteria; phylum Bacillota; class Clostridia; order Oscillospirales; family Oscillospiraceae; genus Oscillibacter. The sequence continues at coordinate 55,747 of CAJUQQ010000001.1, read as the reverse complement.
GGCTGGCCAAAGAGGCTCTTCCCGTCGGCCACGGCCCAGACCCGGATTTCCAGCTTCTCTCCCGGTAAGACGTCGGAGACGCCAAAGGAGGGCTGAGGGGAAATGCGCGTCATCCGCTCCGTGCCGCAGGTAAAATCTACCCGATATAACGCCGGGCCGCCGGCGGTTTCGGGCCAGTAGAACTCCACAGACCCGCCGCCATTGACGCAAACCAGCAGATCCCCCTTCTTGAACCCGGGCCGTCCGCCGCCCCGGGAGAGGAGGAGACCCGCCGCCAGCAGCAGCGCCAGCAGAACGGCAAAGCCCGCCGCCCAAACCCGGATCCGCTGCCGGGTCTGGACCCGAGTTTTCCGGGCTCTTCGTGGCATGAAATTAAAATAGCGTCGTCGTGAATACCGTCTCGTGATCCGCACCCCGCTCCGTACAAGTTGACTCTACAGAAATGATACACCGAATCCTGGGAAAGTCAAGGGCCATTCCGCAGAATGGCCCCCTGACCTGTCAGTTCCGGACGGCGCTCTCCCGCCGCAGCAGCTCCCGGGTCACCTCATACACCCGTTGGGTGGAAGCTACGCTCAGCCGCTCCTTGACGGAGTGGACATCGTGAAGCTCCGGCCCGAAGGACACCGCGTCCAGCCCCGGCAGCTTCTCAATGAACAGTCCGCACTCCAGGCCGCCGTGGGTAGCCTCAATGGTCCCCTCCTTACCGCAGACCGCCTGATAGGCCGCCAGCACCGCCTCCCGCAGAGTGGAATTCCGGTCATACTGCCAGCCGGGGTAGTTGCCCCGCAGGGTGAAGGTACCTCCTCCCAGCTCTAAAATGGCCTTTAGCCGCTGGACCATCATGTCCTTTTGCGTGGCGATGCAGGAGCGGACGGAAACGCCAAAGCAGATGCCGTCCTCCTTCTTCTCAATCACGCCCATATTCAGAGAAGTCTGCACCAGGCCGGGGAAATCCACATTCATGGCCTGAACACCCTGGGGCACCGCCAGCAGCGTGCGCAGAACGTTCGCCGTCGCCTCCGGAGAGAGGGCTCCGTCCAGAGCGGTTTTTTCACAGCTCAGCGTAATGCCGCCGTCACAGCCGGCGTACTCGTTTTTCAGCGCCCCGTCAAACTCCCGGATAAACGCCTCAAACTCCCCGGCCCGATCCACGGGGACGGCGGCTTTGGCGTGGTTCCGGGAGCAGATCACGTTGTCAAACTTTCCACCCCGAATGTCCGCCAGCCGCAGGCCCGGGAAGCGCTCCAGGGCGCTGTAGAGCACCCGGCCCATGACCTGGTTCGCGGAGGCCCGGCCCTTGTGGATTTCCCCGCCGGAGTGGCCCCCCAGCAAGCCCTCCAGGGCAATTTCATACCCTGCTTCCCCGTTCAGCGGCGCGTCCGTGCCGGGGAGAAAACCGTCCATCCGCACGCCGCCGGCACAGGAGACGGTGAAAACCCCCTCCTCTTCTGAGTCCAGGTTGACCAGCTTCCGGCCCTTCAAATCGGAGCAGTCCAGGGCGAAGGCCCCCTCCAGGCCCACCTCCTCGTCCACAGTAAACACCGCCTCCAGCGGAGGATGCGGCAGGCTGTCGTCCGCCAGGATGGCCAGGATCATGGCCACGGCAATGCCGTTGTCTCCGCCCAGGGAGGTCCGGTCCGCCCAGACCCACTCCCCGTCGGTGCGGAGATCCAGGCCCTCCCTCGCCATATCCTTGGCGCAGTCCTCCGTCTTGACACATACCATGTCGATGTGGCCCTGGAGGATAACGGCGGGAGCCTCCTCACAGCCGGGGCTGGCGTCCTTCCAGATAACGACGTTGTTGGACGCGTCCTGCCGCCATTTCAGGCCCAGCTCCTTGGCAAAGCCCACGCAGAGGTCGCTGATCTGTTTCGTGTTGCCGCTGCCGTGGGGCACGGCGCACAGCTTTTCAAAATACGTGAAGACCGCCTTCGGCTCCAGGCCGGATAACACTGCCATAAGAGATTCCTCCTTCGATTCTTTAACATAAAGGCCGCCCCGCCTTTGGCGGGGCGGTCCTATTGTTTCTCCATTCCGCCGGGTTCAAACGTCGCCCAGGCCGTCCTCAAGACCCAGCTCGCCTTCCAGGCCCATATCGCCGCCAAGGCCGAAGTCGTCGCCCTCCCCGGGAACTCCCTCGTCGACGGGTTCTTCCGTCACGGCGGGGACAAATTCGGAGTACCAGGCCTCCTCAGGCAGACCCGCCAGCAAGGCCGGTAGATTTACCACAATGCCGTCCACACTGTAGGGCAGCTTCAGGTCGATCTCGTGGATCTCAGACTCGCCGCCCTTTTCCTGGGTGACCTCCAGAATCATTTTAAAATTCTGGCCGATCCAAATGGACATGCCGCGCTCGCGCTTGCCCAGTTTGGCCACTTCCTCGCCCTTGACCGTGACCACGATCTTCTCAGCCGCCTTATAGGTCTGGCCTTGATAGTCCTCCAGCGTCTTGTTATCGAAATAGACCGTGTGTCCCCGGCCGATAACCATCATAGCCGCAGCCACACCCACTAAGAGCAGCACCAACAGGAGGGAAAAGAGAATTCTTCTTTTCGCTTTCATCACGCGTCCTCCTTTTTCACCTGGGCCGCAGCCAACTCCTGGCCCGCCTTGCTCTTCGCCATCCGTTTCTTGGCCTCATACATAATCAGGGCCAAGGTGATTACGCCGTAAGACAGGAACACGCGGAAGTACTCGCCCACCATGGAGTCCCCGGTGATGAACGCGCCCGCGCCGGGAGCCACGATGAACATCATGTGGAACAAGATCACGCCCAGGAAGGCGTTGCCGATACCGGCCTTCTCCACCGACGCGCCGCCGACCAGCAGGGCCGCGATGCAGAACATGCCGATCTGGGCGTGTCCAGTGTAGGTGGGCAGGTTGCCGATGTTCTGGAGATAGATGACCATGCCGAAACCGGCGCAGACGGTGGACATAACCACGGAGATGATGCGGGTCCGGTCCACGTTGATGCCCGCGGCCTTGGCCACCTCCATATCCTGACCCACGGCCCGCATGTCCTGGCCCAGCTTCGTGCGGCGGAACCAGACGATGAACAGGCATAGCAGAGCCACCAGAAGGAATGTGAACACGGGAATCTTCACGCCGCCGACCCGGATGGCCAGAAGATCGTCCAGGCACTGGCGCATGTTCAGAAGGCTCACGGTATTGCGGATGCCATAGCCCCGGGGCAGCATGATGCTGGCGTGCATGATGGGGATAACGGCTCCCATGATATACAGCACGATGAACTGATACCAGCCGTTGATAAAGAAATTGATGATATAGCTGGTGATCATCTCCCGGCCCTTGGCCATGTTTTGCAAGGTGCCGCAGATGAAGCCCAGCAGGGCGGAGAAAGGAATGGACAGGATCATGGCCAGCACCACACCGGGGATGCCCCAGATCTGCCAGTCCGCCACCAGAATGACGGCGATCTCCGCGCCCATGGCGCCCAGGGTCATGGCGAAGTTCAGGCCCATGCCCGCCATGATGGGGAACAGCAAACAGAGAACCAGGAACAGGTTCCGGCCCATACGGGTGACGATCTCATTGAGCAGGTAGCTGGGCGAGAAACCCGCCATGGGGATAAAGACGGCGCAGATGATGATGAACATGATGGGCACGGCGTTGTTCCGCACCAGCTCCAGAAGCCTCTTCCCGGCGGGGATGTTCTTTTTCCCGTTCATTTCGCACCCTCCGTCTTTCTGGTCAGAGCGTACAGGATCATGCCCTGGGAGACGATAATCCGAATGACCTCGCTCATGTCCATGTGGATCGCGGAGTTCATGACCGTGGGGGTCATGGTCACGATCCCCTGGAACAAAATCGTACCGATAATCACATTGGGGATACTGGCTTTATTAACCGACGCGCCGCCGATTAGGATGGCCGCCACTGTGGGCATGGTCAGGTTGTTGGGGGCGTTGTAAAGCTGGATAAAGCCGAAGCCCTGCTGATACATCAGGATGCCCATGGCCCCCAGCCAGGTGGACATAATGACGGAAAGCATCCGGGTCCGGTCCACATTGATGCCCGCCGCCCGGGCAAAAGCGGGGTTGGAGCCCACCGCCGTCATGGCGGTGCCGGTTTTGGTGTGCAGGAACGCCCACATCAAAAAGGCCAGCAGGGCAAAGACCAGCAAAGAGCCCGTGGGAATCTCAATATTCCCGATCTTGATGTGCAGAATCTTGGCCAGCACCTGATTATAGAAGCCGTCCAGGGAGATGGTGGGCCGCAGGCCGTTGCCCGAGAGGCCATAGACCATGGTGGGGCTGGAATAGGGCAGCAGCAGCCACATCATGCAGAAAAAGGACATGACGGAGAAGCCCACATAGGTGGCGATCATCATTTCGCCGCCCTTGATGCGGTTCAACAGCAGGCCGTAGCCCCCGCCCAGGATCACCGCGAAGGGCGTGGCAATCAGCACCGCCATCAAAAAGCTCATGGGGCCGGTAAAGCCCAGCTGGATGGACAGCGTACCGCCCAGAAGGCCGCAGATAATCGCCAGGGGCAGACCAAAGTTCAATCCGCAGCCCGCATGGATCATGGGCACCATGGCCAGGACCAGCACCGCGTTCCAGCTGAAGCGGTTGATGATGTTGGTGATTTGGGTAGGCAGGTCAACCCCGACGAAGGGGGTCAGGATGAAGAGGACCAGCAAGAACCCGGAGATGATGATCCGAGGCAGGCCGAAAGAGGAGACCATTGCCGTCATGGTGCCCATTTGCGCCTTTTCCAGCTCTGTAGGCCAACGCGCCGGCGGAATGGTTTTCATCTCGTCGTTGAATTTGGATGGACTGTTATAATTATAATCTTTTTTCTCACTCATTTTGACCCACCTCCCTATATGACCTTGCTGACCATCAGCAGGCCGAATTCCTCGGAGGACGCCGCCGCAGGCAGGATGCCCGCCACCTGTCCGCCGGAGACGATGGCGATGCGGTCACAGGTCTGCCGCAGCTCCTCCAGCTCGGAGGAGATCATGACGACCGTGACGCCGTTCTCCCGGTTGAACTTCTTCAGCGCCTCCAGCACCAGGGACTTGGCGCCCACGTCGATGCCCCGGGTGGGCTCGGACACGAAGAGGAACTTGGGCTCCAGGGCAAAGGCCTTGGCCAGGCACACCTTCTGCTGGTTGCCGCCGGAGAGCTCCCGGGCCTTCTGCTTGGAGCTGGTACACTTGATTTGCAGCTCGTCGATATATTTCTGGGTCACCTCATGGATGCCCTTCTCGTCCCGCCACTTGATAAAGCCGCCCAGCAGCTTTTTCAGGAACTTCTCCTGAATCTGCATGGCGGGGAAGGCCACGTTCCACTCCAGGCTCTCGTCCAGCAGGAGGCCCACCTCCCGCCGGTCCTCGGACACGAAGGCCAGGGAGGAGTCCAGGCACTTCCGGGGGTTGTTCAGGGGAATCTCCCCGCCGTTGAACGTCACCTTGCCGCCGGCCTCGTAAAGGCCCATGACGCCGTTGGGGATGCCCAGCTTGCCCTGGCCCGCCAGGCCGCCGATGCCCAGGATCTCGCCCTCCTTGATATCAAGGGAGACGTCGCGCACCGTCTCGCCGGGCATGTCCACCCAGAGGTTTTGGATGGACATGATGGTCCGGGCCCCGTCATTGCTCCGGGCCTCGCCCACGGCGGCGCTCTGCACGTCCCGGCCCACCATCCACTTGGTGATGTCCTCTACGCTGGTCTCTTTTGCCGGAACATCCCGGACCACGAAACCATCCCGCATGACCACCACCTGATCGCACACCGCCAAAATCTCATGGAGGCGGTGGGTGATAAAGATGACGGAAATGCCCCGGGCGGCCATGCCCCGGATGGACTCCAGCAACGCCTCGGCCTCCTTCTCCGTCAGCACGGCGGTGGGCTCGTCCAGAATGAGAAGCTTCAGCTGATCCTTGCTCAGCTCCCGGGCGATTTCCGTGAACTGCTTGTGTCCCACGGGCATGTCGCTGATGACCATTTCCGCGTCAATGGCGACGCCCATCTTCTCAATGGCCGCCATAGAACGCCGCTCCATCTCTTTATAATCCAGCGTGTTCAGCCGGTCGCCGAACACCTCTGAAACAATATTCTTTTTGCAGGGCTCCCGATTCAGGAGAATATTTTCCGTCGCGGTGAAGCCGGGAATCAGGGAGAACTCCTGATGTACCATGCCGATGCCCGCCTCCAGCGCGTCAAAGGGAGTGTTGAACTCCACCTTCTGTCCGTTAATCAGGATGTCGCCGCCGTAGCCGCCGGTCTCCCGGATGACATCCATGCCGAACAGAATTTTCATCAAGGTGCTTTTGCCCGCGCCGTTTTCACCGCACAGGCCCAAAACCTCGCCCTCACCCAGGGTAAAATTGATGTCGGTGAGGACCTGGTTGCCGAAGAAGTCCTTTTTAATGTTCTGCATTTGCAGCAAGGGGTTCACGTTGTTTGTCATACATCCACCCTATCTCATTTGTTCAGTGCGTCCTCCCGCGAGTTCCGGACGCCCAGGCGGGGACCTTTGCCGCCCTTCGTCAAAACCAGCGCGGGGAGGAGGACAGGTCCTCCTCCCCGTGCGGCAGACGCTTCTAAAATTGAATTAGCTGACAGTGAAGTACTTCTCGGGAATCTCCACGTCGGCGTTGCCCATGAACCGTCCGGGATCGCCCATGACATAGGTGTCCTGATAGATGAGGAACACGTTGTCGCTCTTGACTCCGGTGGTGGCGTTGGTATAGCCCGCGCCGTTCCACTGGGCCTTGGGAGAATAGACGTTCAGGGCCGCGGCCACCGCGTCCATATCGGTGATCTCGCTGACTCCGTTGATCACGTTTTTGGCGTGCTCGGCCAGACCCGCGGACAGGGTATAACCATAGGAATAAGCCCAGGTGCCGAAACGGTTGGCGGCGCCCTTCTCCACCAGAGCGGACTCGACCTTAGCCAGAATCTTCTCAAAGTCGCCGGCCTCCTCGGTGAGGTCCAGGCCCAGAGCGCCGGGATAGCCCATCAGAGGAGAGGGCAGGTCGGCCTCGATGAAGTAGCCGCCGTATTCCACCAGCTGCTTGAGCAGGGGCTCGGTGTGGGCGTCGTTGGTGCAGAAGTAGGCGGCGTTCTCACCGTACTTCTGGACCCAGGCGGGGACGTTCTCCAGGATATAAGCCTGAGCGCCGGGGATACCCACGTCGGAAGTCGGGTCGGGAGCGGTCTCCAGGACGAACTTCATGCCGAACTCCTTGCAGGCCTCCTCCATGACGGCCACGCGGCGGCTCATGGTCTCATAAGCCATGTGGCGGGGGAAGGAGATGTGGACGAAGGTGTCCGCGCCCAGCTCGTGGGCGGTGCGGATGATCAGATAGCCGCGGGACACGAAGTCGTTGTTGCACACCAGGTCGGCGGCGGAGCCGATCTCGGGCAGGTCCTCATGGGCCTCGCCGGCGATGCAGATGATGTCGGGACGGCGCTCCTTGATCTGGCGGAAAGCCTCGGTGGTGCCGGGGACAGACTGGTTGACGACAATGGCCTTCATCAGGGGGTCGTCGGACATGTTGACGATGGTCTGGATGGTCGTCTCCAGCTCCTCGGTAAAGTTGTCGGGATAGATGGCCAGGGTGACCTTATCCTCGCCGTACTTGGCCTGGAAGGCCTCGGCGCCGCGGCGGTCATCCTCGGACTGGGAAACAGAACCGGTGACAATGCCGATGTGGTAGTCGCCGATGCCGTCCTCAAGGCTGGCCGCAGCGTCTCCGGAATCTCCGGTGTCGGAGCTGTCGCCGCTCTGCTGGGTCTGGTCGGCGTCAGAGGAGCCGCCCTGATCCTGCGCGGGAGCGCTGTCCTTGCCGCCGCAGCCCGCGAGTGCCAGGAGCATCGCCAGCGCCAGCAGCATGCTGAAAAACTTCTTCATTGCAAACCTCCAAAAATTTTTGTGTCTTCCGGCCCACACCATATCTTCATGGTTTGCTTTCAAACCATGAAAAAAAGGCGTACGCCTTTTGAACGCTATCTATTTTAACAAAAATCCTGATTTTGTCAACCGCATTTTCAATATTTGCCGTATTTTCGGGGATGCTTCACAAAAAAAGGCCCCGCGGCATGGCCGCGAGGCCTTTTTGACCGTCCGTTACGCTTTGAAAACGGCCTCTTCACCCTTTAATCCTTGGGCAGCGTAAAGCGGTCCACCAGCTGCTTCAGGCCCACCGCCTCGGCGGACAGCTCCTCGCTGGCGGCGGCGCTCTCCTGGGCGGTGGCGCTGTTCGTCTGGACCACGGAGGAAATCTGGTCAATGCCCTCGGTGACCTGGGTTATCGCGGAGGTCTGATTCTCCACCGCTTCTACCACAATACTCATCTGGGCGCTGACATGACCGGCGGAGACGCTGGTCTGTTCCAAAGACTCGGTGACCTTCTCCACCGCCCGGCTACCCTCGGTAACGGCGGTAATGGAGCCCTCGATCAGCTCTTTGGTAGCTTTAGCGGCCTGATCGGACCGGGTGGCCAGGTTCCGCACTTCGTCGGCGACCACGGCAAAGCCTTTGCCGGCGGAGCCCGCCCGGGCCGCCTCCACCGCCGCGTTCAGCGCCAGAATGTTGGTCTGGAAAGCGATGTTTTCAATCGTAGCAATGATCTTGGAAATCTCCTCGGAGGAGCAGGAAATCTTCTCCATGGCGGCGTTCAGCTCTTTGACGTGCTCCACGCTGATTCCCAGATGCCCGCCGGCCTCTTCTACAAAGCGGCCCGCCTCCTCTGCGGCGACGGAGGTCTTTCGGGCGCTGTTGGAAATGTCGGTGATGGTGGCGGCCAGCTGTTGGACGGAACTGGCCTGCTCCATAGAGCCCTGGCTTAGGGTCTGCGCTCCCATGGACACCTGATTGCTGGCAGAGGAAACCTGACCGGCGGAGGCGTTGATCTGCCGCATGGTGCCGCCGAGCTCCTGCTTCAAGGTCCGCATGGAGTTTAGGATATTCTGGAAGTCTCCCACGTACGCCTCCCGGTGGGCGGACTGGATATCCAGGTTTTGATTCGCCATCTCGGTAAGGAGGTAGCTGATGTCGTGAATGATGGTATTCAGGCCCGTCACCATCTCCGCCGTGGAGCGGGTCAGCTCCGCCGTCTCGTCCCGTCCCCTGGTCTGAGGCACGGGAGCCTCCAGGTCGCCCTTCACCAGCAGCTTCATCCGCGCGGCGCAGGCCCGCATGGGCTCGCTGATGTTGTTGGACAGCTTCAAAGCCACCACAATGGAGGCCAGAATGGAGGCAATGATCACCAGCACATTGATGGCCATGCCAAAGTATGTATCCGCCAGATAGTCCTTTTTCATAGCGGTAACGGCAACACTCCAGCCGTCCGTGCCGCCCACCGGGGCGTAGGCCGCGAAGCGGGGACCGTCGGCGTCACGGAAGCCGCCGAAGCCCACCTTCCCCTGGCGCATCTCCGCGTGAATGGCGGCCAGCTGCTTCAGGGAAGAATCGCTCTGGGCCTCCCGCTCAATGTTCTGGGTGGTGATGGTTTCCAGGGTAACGTCAGCAATGGTGTCTCCGTCCCTGTTGATCATATAGGCCCGGCTGTTTTCACTGATTTTGATCGAAGAAACAATGTCATTCAGGAAGGTCTCCGGGGGGACAAAATAAACCACGCCCGCGATTTCTCCCCGGCTGGAGTAAACCGGCGCGGCCACCATAATGGACAGCTCCCCGGTAATTTTGCTCACTAGAGGCTGGGAGACGTATACATTCCCCTTCATCGCCTGCTGGACATACTCCCGGTCCGAATAATCCTTCCCGTCGAAGATACTGATACCATCCACGCCGATTACATTGCCCCGCTGGAAACTGTGGAGGCTGACGCGCTCGTCAATGATGGACTTCTTCTCCTCCACCGATACGAACGAGTTGGACAGCTGCACAATGCGGCCCGTGTCCATAGCCACGTTCTTGTACGCGATCAGCTCCTCCTCGATGCGCTCCGCCGCCAGGACGGCGGTCTCGCTCATCATCTGGTCCACGGTGGCAATGGTGCTTCTGTAATTCAGGAAAATGCTGGACGCGCCCACCGCAAGCAACGCAGCCAGCACCGTCGCCATCAGGCACACGGTAATCTTCTTCCGGATACTATTCATCTCTCTCCACTCCTACTTTTTCTGACGGGACCTCACTGGCGTCCGCAGAGCCCCGTCCCGCGCCTCCATTATAAGAGCCCGGAAGCCCTCTTGTCAATGGTTTCCACTGATTTTGAGCTCTCCAAAAAACGGATGGAAACGGTTGTGGGTCTTCTCCTCCTTCCTCGTTGACAGGCCGGGGTGAAACCGCTATAATCGGGTTGAAAAGTCTCGAAAGCGGGCACTTGTTCTCCCATTTCCCCGCTTGATCAGGAGGTCTCCTATCATGAACCTGCGGCTTTCTTCCCTGCTGCTCTGTCTGGCGCTTCTGCTGAGCGCCTGCGGAGGAGGCGTTCCCGCGGGGGCGGCGTCTCCCGCTCCAGTACCGCGAGAGGAGGTCCCTCTCCCCAGTCCGCCGCCGGAAACCGCCGTCCCCCAGGAGCCACCGGAGCCCACCCTGGCCACCTTGGCGGTCTGCGGCGACGCCATGAGCCACATGCCCATCACCAACGACGCCTGGAACGGAGAGCGGTACGACTACGCCCGGATTATGGCCGCCGCCAGACCCTATGTGGAGGCGGCGGATTACGCCGTGGTCAACCTGGAAACCACCCTCTCCGGCGGGCCGCCTTACTCCGGTTATCCCGCCTTCAACTCCCCGGACGATATGGCCGCCGGCCTCAAGTCCCTGGGCTTTGACCTGTGCCTCACCGCCAACAACCACAGCCTGGACCGGGGCTTCTCCGGCCTCAGCCGGACCCTGGATGTGCTGGATCAGACAGGTCTCGCCCACGTGGGCACCAGCCGGACCCAGGAAGAATACGAGCGCGGCGTCTCCGTGGCGGATGTGGGGGGCATTTCCGTCGCCTTTCTGGGCTATACTTACGGCACCAACGGCATTCCCCTGCCCAAAAAGCACCCTTATGCCGTCAATATCTTCAACACCGATTACCTGACCACCCTCTCCAAGCCGGACTGGGACCGTCTGGCCGGGGATTTGGACGCCGCCAAGGCGATGGAACCGGACCTGATCACCGTGATGATCCACTGGGGGCAGGAGTACAAGACCCAGCAGAACCGGTATCAGGAGGAGATGGCGGATTTCCTCTTCGAGCACGGAGCGGACATCGTCCTGGGCGGCCACTCCCACGTACCCCAGCCCATGGAAACCAGGACGCTTTCCGACGGGCGGCGGGGCTTCGTCTGTTACTCTCTCGGGAACTTCATCTCCTCCCAGACCAAACCCAACACCGGCACCACGGCGGTGCTGACACTGACCCTCACCCGGGACAACGAGACCGGAGAGGCCCAGGTCTTGGATTACGCCTACGCGCCCATGTACATGCTTCACCGGGCGGCGGGAGCCTCTCCCCGCTTCGAGCTGGTGGATATCCGTGCCGCCCTGGATTCCGCTGAAACCGGAGACACCCTGAGACGAAAGCTGAACGAGACCCTGGAGACCTGCCATACCGTCTTCGGGACGGAAGCAGAAATGAACGGATAATCAAGCGGAGGGACACCGTATGGACAACGAAAAAGTATTCTGTATGCGCCTTGCCAAGATTTACGATCTGCTGTTGAACAAGGCCGTCCGAAAAGGCCGGACACAGGAAGAAGTCAATACCGTTATCTGCTGGCTGACCGGTTACACGGAGACCGGGTTAAACGAGCAGCTGGCTTCCTCGGTATCTTACGGAGATTTCTTCCGAGACGCGCCCCGGCTGAACCCGGACCGGACGCGGATCAAAGGCTCTGTCTGCGGGGTCCGTGTGGAAGAGGTCGCCGATCCTCTGATGCGGGAGATGCGGTACCTGGACAAGCTTATTGATGAGCTGGCCAAGGGAAAACCGCTGGATAAGGTTTTGCGGAAGCAATAAAATGGGGTGATTTTATCGAACTGCGCGTTTTGCGGTATTTCCTCGCCGTGGCCCGGAAGGAAAGCATTTGCGGCGCGGCGGAGGCCCTGCACCTCTCCCAGCCCACGCTTTCCCGCCAGCTCATGGACCTGGAGGCGGAGCTGGGAAAGAAGCTATTTCTGCGTGGAAACCGCCGGATCACGCTGACGGAGGACGGCGTGCTGCTGCGGAAACGGGCGGAGGAGATTTTGGACCTGGTGGAAAAAACCACCGGCGAACTGGCGGCAGAGCCCGCTGGTCTGGCGGGAGATATCTACATCGGAGCCGGGGAAACCCGGGGCGTTCACTTTCTCACGAGGACGGCCCGCCGTCTCCAGGAGCGGCATCCCCAGGTTCACTTCCACATCTCCAGCGGCGACACCGCCGACGTGACGGAGAAGCTGGACCATGGACTGATTGACTTCGGCCTGCTGTTCGACCCCATCGACACCGGCAGATACAACGCCTGTTCCCTGCCTGCGGCGGACGCCTGGGGACTGCTCCTGCGCCGGGACCACCCGCTGGCGGAAAAGCCGTTTCTCACCGCCGGGGACGTGGCCGGGCTCCCGCTCATTCTCTCCCGCCGCGTCAAGGATGGAAGCACTCTGAAAGACTGGCTGGGCGCACGATTCGACGCGCTGAACATCGTGGCGACTTACAGTCTGCTTTACAATGCCTCCCTGATGGTGGAGGACGGCCTGGGCGCGGCGCTGTGTCTGGACGGCATCCTCAACACTGCGGGAGACGGACCGCTTTGCTTCCGGCCCCTTCACCCAGCCGTCCACGCCGGTATGAGCGTGGTCTGGAAGAAGCATCCGGTGTTCTCCCGGGCGGCGGAAGCGTTTCTGGAGCTTCTGCGGCAGACATGCGAAACGGAGGGATAGACCTTTTTTCCATGTCTTTTAAGCATGGAAAGGGATAGGGAGAAAGTATTTTACTTTTCCACCATCGTGGGATAAAATCGGAGCTGCTAAACAGGCAGCTCCGATTTTTGCATGCTCTTTTGCGGACAGAAAGGATGATTTGATGAATGCTATGAAACGATTTTACGCCCTTATGCTGGCGCTGGGCACAACGCTGTCCCTGGCCGCCACGGCCTGCGCCGTGGAAACCGCCTTCTCCGATGTAGACGCGGACCATCCCTTCGCCGGGGCCATCCGGTGGGCGGCGGAAAACGGCTATGTCAACGGCTACAGCGACGGCCGCTTCGGAGTGGACGACTATGTGACCCGGGCCCAGCTGGCGGCGGTCTTTCACCGCTCCGCTGGAAGCCCCACCGCCTCCGGAGCCGTCCGGTTCTCCGACGTGGCGGCCACGGCCTACTACGCAAACGCCGCCGCCTGGGCGGCGGACAGCGGCCTGATAAACGGCTACGCCGGCGGGCGGTTCGGCGTCAGCGACCCGGTAACCCGCCAGCAAGTCGCGGCCATCCTCTGGCGCTGGGCCGGGAGTCCGGAGGCGTTGGCGGAAGATTACCCGGACGAGAGCGCCATTGCCTCCTACGCCCAGACGGCGGCGGACTGGTCCCGGGCCAACGGCATTCTGACCGCCCGGGCGGACGGGCGCTTTGACCCCCAGACCCCCGCCACCCGCGCCGAGGTGGTCTCCGCGCTGTACCAATACCGGACCCTCTCCAGCAGCGGAGCCCCCGCTCCGGCCCCGGACTCCGGCAAGGTTCTGGTGGCCTACTTCTCCAACACAAACAACACGGAACGCATTGCCAAGCACCTGGAAGCCATTCTGGACGCGGACCTTTACCAGATCACTCCGGAGGTCCCCTACACCGCCGCCGATCTGAATTACAACGACCCCGAATGCCGGGCCAACCGGGAGCAGAGCGACGATTCCGCCCGTCCGGCCATCTCCGGCTCCACCGGAAGTCTGGCGGATTATGACATCGTGTTCCTGGGCTATCCCATCTGGCACGGCCAAGCTCCTAAAATCCTTTACACCTTCCTGGAGAGCTATGACTTCAGCGGCAGGACGGTGGTCCCCTTCTGCACCTCCGGCAGCAGCGGCATCGGCTCCAGCGCCGCGAACCTCCGGTCCTCCGCCTCCGACGCCAACTGGCTGGAAGGCCAGCGGTTCAGCGGCGGCGCGTCCCGGGAGACGGTGGAAGCCTGGGTCAGCGGACTGCGTCTGCCCGCCGCCTCCATGGCGGAAACGCCGGAAAACGCCTCTGCGCTGAACCTCTCAGTCAACGGGACCGTTCTCACCGCCACGCTAGCGGAGAATTCCTCTGCCCAAGCCCTCCGGGAACTGCTGGCGGAGGGGCCCCGGACCATTGCGATGCGCGACTACGCCAATATGGAGAAAGTAGGCCCGCTGGGCAAGAGCCTCCCCTCTAATAACGAGCAGATCACCACCCAGGCAGGCGACCTCATGCTATACCAGGGCGATCAGTTCGTCATATACTACGCGCCAAACTCCTGGAATCTCACCCGTCTGGGCCGCATCCACGACGCCGGCGTCTCGGAGCTGCGGGAGCTTTTGGGCGGCGGTGATGTCCGCGTCACCCTCTCCTTAGGGGAATCAAGCACTTGACTTCCGGCTCCCCTCATGGCGCAGCATAAGAAGATTTCAACTTTCAAAAACAGGAGGATGCAATTATGGTAAAGCAGACGGCCGGCCGCGACCAGCTGGGCGGATTCGCGCCCAAATTCGCGGAGCTCAACGACGACGTGCTCTTCGGCGAGGTCTGGAGCCGGGAGGAGAGCCTCTCTTTAAAGACGCGCTCCATCCTGACGGTCTCCGCCCTGGTGAGCAAAGGGCTGATCGACAGCTCCTTCCAATTTCATGTGGCCAGCGCCAAAAAGAACGGCGTCACCAGGGATGAGATGGCGGAGATTCTCACCCACCTGGCCTTCTACGCCGGGTGGCCCAACGCCTGGGCGGCGTTCCGCGCGGCGGTGGAGGTCTACAACGGCGGCGAAACCGGAGGTCCCGCCCGCCCGGGCGCGCCTGACGGCGCTTCACCGAACATCTCCGCCCCAGCCCCCTGAGGGACCACAGGCTATTTCCCGGTGTCCCCTCCACGCCAAACAGCCGTGCTTTCCCAAGCACGGCTCAGCCTGTCGAAAAAGTGTTTTCGCCAGCCTGAGTAAGTTTTCAGAACTTTAAAAAAGTTCTGAAAACTTCTGATTGAAAACGAAAGGAACCCTTCCTGGGTTCCTCTCGTAACTCTCTTCCTTCCCGTTGATGGAGTTTTTACTGTTTTTTGACACTCTGAGCCGTGCTTTCCCAAGCACGGCTGCTTTTTAGAACCTGTATTCATAACCGGCGGATGGTGGCTGGGCGAGGAATTTTGCTGTCCCGCAAGGCAAAAAACGCGGGAATCCTGGCGGATTTCAAGTTTTTTAACGCGGCGGGACGGCAAAAGGCCCGGCCAGACAGCGTTCGGCGGCTGTGAATACAGGTTCTTATATTTGCCCCGGCCGGAATCAGGCCAAGCCCGCTCCGCCCTGCGCCCGCAGCCACGCCTCGTCGTGGGGATCAATCACATCCACTTCCGTGGTCAGCAGAGCCGCCGCCATGGACGCCGCGTTTTCCAACGCCAGCTTTGTCACCTTGGCCGAGTCAATGACCCCCGCTTCCAGCATGGAAACGTACGCGCCCGTCCGAACGTCCAGGCCCACTCCTTTCTCCCGCCGCAAAACCTCGGAAATGGCCACCTCGCCGTGAATTCCGGCGTTTTCCGCGATCTGCATCAGCGGTGCTTTCAGCGCCTCCCGCACAATCCGCGCACCGGTTTTTTCCTCGCCGGAAAGACCTTCCATATACGCGTCCACGCTGGGAATCACACCGCAGTAGGCCGCTCCGCCGCCGGGAACCACACCTTCCGCCACTGCGGCCCGCATGGCGCTCAGCGCGTCCTCCACTTTGCGCTTTTCCTCTTTCAGCTCTACCTCGGTGGCCGCGCCTACCCGGATAACCGCCACGCCGGCCGCCAGCTTGCCCAGGCGCTCCTTGGCCCGGTCCACGGCGAACTCGTCCTTGGCGGCGGCCAGCATCCGCCGGAGCTGCTCCGTCCGCTCCTTGATGGCCGCCGGATCTCCCGCGCCGCCCTCGATCAAGGTCCGGCCCTTGGTGACCGTGACCTTTTCCGCCCGGCCCAGCAGCTCCAGAGAGGCGCTCTTTAATTCAAAGCCCTCCTCCTCCCGGATGACCACCGCGCCGGTCAGCAGGGCGATGTCGTCCATCAGGGCCTTTTTCCGCTCGCCAAAGCCCGGGGCCCGGACCGCCATAACATCCATCGTGCCCTTGAGCTTGTTAATGATGAGGGCTTTCAGCGCCTCGCCGGTGACGTCCTCCGCCACAATCAGCAGAGGAGCCTTCCGCTGGGCCGCCTGATCCATCAGCGGCAGCACGTCCTTCAGCGCCTCGATCTTCTTGTCCGTAAACAGGATGTAGGGCTTTTTCATCACGCTCTCCATCTTCCCCTGGTCGCTCACCAGGTCCGGGGAGAGATAGCCCTTGTCAAACTGAGTGCCGGTCACCACCTCCAGGGTCGTGTCCAGAGTTCTGGACTCGCCCACTGTGATTACACCGTTCTGTCCCACCTTCTCCAGCGCGTTCGCGATCATCTCGCCGGTGGCCTCGTCCCCGCAGGAGGCGGAAGCTACCCGGACGATGTCCTCCCGCTTCTCAATTTGATAGGAGGATTCGCCGATGGCGTTCAGGGCCGCTGCCGCCGCTCCCTGGATGCCCTTGCGGAGCAGGACCGGACTGGTGCCCGCCGCCACGTTTTTCATCCCCTCCCGGACCATGGCCTGGGCCAGGACGACGGCTGTGGTAGCCCCGTCGCCCACCGCGTCGCTGATGTTCTTCGCCACCTGTTTCAAAAGCTGGACCCCCAGGTCCTCCGCGATGTCGCTGAGCTGAAAGCCCTTGGTAACGGCGGCGCCGTCGTTGGTGATAACGGGCGCGCCGGAGGACTGGGCCGCCATGACGTTCCGTCCCTTGGGGCCCAGCGTGATTTTTACCGTGTCCGCCAGATGGTCCACGCCCACCTGGAGCTTTTTCCGCGCCTCCGCGCCGTAGTAGAGATCTCTTGCCATATTTCCGTTTCTCCTTCAACCGCAAATAGGTATGCGGGGTCTCCGCATACCTGCTTGCGCTTATTTTACCGGGTCTCCCGGTTGTTCTTATGTTTACTCGCTCCCGGCGCCGCTTCCCACCGCTTCATTTTCCAAAAACTCCTGGCGGCGCTCCTCCTCCTGACGGGCGATGTTCCTCGCGTGGAGGCCGGCGACCTCGTCATGCCGGAGCCATTTGAAGAGGCCCACCATGGTGCCTGTCAGAATCACCAGGAACGGCGCGGAAATGATGATGGCGATGTATTTGATCACCGTGAATTCCGCCCCAGCCAAAATGATGGACATGGGAATAATCGCCAGCAGCACGCAGAAGAACAGCCGCAGGGCCAGGGGCGGCGTACCCCGCTTGGTGACGGTCTCCGCCAGCGCCAGGGAGGCGGAATCCATGGACGGGGCCACAAAGCCCACGATCAGCACCAGCATCAGGAAGGGCAGAAGCGTGGAGCCCAAGGGCAGAGCCTTCATAATGCTGTAGATCGCCACGTCGCCCACTCCGCTCTTGATGAGTCCGATGACATCCACAATGCCGTTCAGGTGGACAAAGATGGAGAAGCTGCCGTTGATACCGAAGATGCAGATGCCTCCGGCGGTCATGATGAACATGGTGTAGATGGCAACCTCCCGGATCGTCCGGCCCTTGGAGACCTTGGCGATGAAGATGCCCATCATGGCCACGTAATTTAGATAGAAAGCAATGAAGTAAATGGTCCACGCCTCCACAAACCCTGTGTCGTTGATGGGGTCGGTAAAGAGGGCCATCCGGGGCAGGAACTCAATCATCCGGCCGATGGAGTTTACAATATTCTTCAAGATAAAGCTGGTGGGCCCCATGAACAGCACATACAGCAGGAAGAACACACACACCACCGAGGCGGCGTTGCTGATGGCCTGCATGCCTTTCCGGGGACCCAGGAAGGAGGTGATGGAGTACACGATGGCGATAAAGACCACCACACCCACCTGCACCAGCGGCGTAGGCGAAATACGGAACAGCTGCGCCAAGCCGCCGGTAGCCAGAGGCACCGCCAGGCCGAGGGAAGAACTCAATGCTCCCAGTATACCAAAAAACACTAAAAAGTCAATGATTTTCCCGATGGCGGTTTTGTGCTTCACCTTTTCTCCCAGCATGGCGCAGCAGACGGCGCTGGTCTGGAAGGAGGGTAGCTTGCGGATATACACCCCGTAGGCGATGGCCACGCCCATAACGGTGTACATCGCCTGGTTGACGATGCCCCAGTGGAAGAACTGATAGCTCAGGGAGGTCTCAATGGCGTCCACACTCATGGCCTCCATGCCCAGGCCCGGAGCCTGGTAATAGCTGGCCCACTCCACAAAGGACCAGTACAGCGCCGCGGAAGCCAAAGAAGCCAAAAGCATCATGGCGAAATAGCTGAAGTTTGAATACTCGGGCTTGCAGTCCCCCAACCGCACCTTGCCGTATTTTCCAAAGCAGAAGTACAAGCCCACGAGGAACGCGGCAAAGGCGATTACCTCGAAGAAGGGGCCGAGGCCGGAAATCATCAGGTTGAAGAACGCGGTGATGGCGTTCAGGGTCCCGTCGGGGTTCACGATCATCAAGATGATAAACGCGATGAGCACTACGACGCTGGTGATGATCAGGCCAACCTCGATATCGGTGCTTCTGGACTTCTTGGGATGGTTACTCACTTCTGTCTCGCCTCCTCATATGGTTGAACGGGGTTTGCGGTTCTATGGTCTCCTTATCAAGCGGTCAGCAACGACCGCATCAAATCCGTGATCGGGCGGCTGCACCGGTTTTCCTCGTCGTAGCCAACGTAGACCGACTCGCAGCGCATCAGCAGATCGTCCTCTCCCTGGCGGTAGATTTCAAAGCACATGGTAAAGCTCTTATGGCCCACCCGAATGCCGGTGACACCCACCTCCAGCAGATCGCCCTCGTAGGCGCTGGACACAAACTCATAAGTGGCTTTCTTATGGCATATCCCGGAACCGTGCTTTTCCGCCAGGTCCCGGTAGGGGTAACCCTTGGAGCGGAAGAACTCTTCCAGAGCCACGTCGGTATAGGCCACGTAGTTGCCGTTGTATACAATTCCCTGCCGGTCCACCTCGCCATAGCGCACCCGGACGGGGCAGAAAAAGACGCAGTCGCTTCTCATGTCGCCTCTCCTCGCTTCTTTCGATTCTCCTTAATCCGTTTCAAGCGCCGCAGGGCCGCGTCGGGATTCGCCGAGCGCTTCCGCACCCGGTGCGTCAGAGCCCCGGGGACGCAGACGTCCACGCAGTAGCCGCAGTTGATGCAGATTTTAAAGGCGTCGTGGATGGGCTTGGGATAGCCCTCTTCGTCCTGCTCAATGACCCGCATGGGGCAGATTTCCATGCAAGCCCTACATTTCACACAGGTCTCCTTGTTGGGAGAAATCAGTTCCACAGCAAATGTTCCCTTCTGAAAAAAGCCCATCTGATGCTCGTTTTAACCGGGAACACCAGATGGGCTGTTTATCCTCAATTTCGATCAGCCGGCCTGATGCACCGCGCCCGACGACAGCAGAGCGTCAATCCGCTCCTGACCGTAGCCCAGGCCTTGGAGAATCTCCCGGCTGTGAGCACCCGGATGGCCCGCCGCCGAGGCGTTGGGGTCCACCGGGGTCCGGCTGAACCGGATGGGTGTATTGGTGACGGTATAGGTTCCCACGCCCTCCTGCTGAATCTGGGTGATGACATCCAGGGTTTCGGTCTGGGGCTGCCGGTGGAACTCCTGGAGAGACTGCACCGCCGCCGCGGGAACGCCGGCCTCGCTGAGGGCGGCCTCCAGCTCATAGCGGCCCATACCCTTGGTGACCTTCTCCAACTCCTGGATCAGCGCGTCCCGGTTTTTCACCCGGGCCTCGTTATCAGAGAAACGGGGATCGGCGGCCAGGGAGGCAAGTCCCAGGGCACCGCAGAGAGCCGTCCACTCTGATTCCTGGCTGACCGCCAGAACAAGATTGCCGTCCTTGGCGGCAAACTCGCCGTAGGGGGCGTACCAAGCGTGATGGTTGCCGGTGCGTTCCGTAAACGCGCCGGTCAGGGAGTGCTCCAGTACCGGGGACTCGCACATGTAGAACGCGCAGTCCAGCATGGCGATGTCCACCCGGAGACCTTGTCCGGTCCGCTGCCGGTGGAGCAGAGCCATAGAGAGGCCCCGCAAAAGCTGGAGGCCCGCCCAGGTGTCACACAGGGAGAAACCAGGCTTAATCGGGGCGTCTCCCGCCTGGCCGCTCTGGGCCACCAGGCCGCTTCGGGCCGCCGCGATGATGTCCATACAGGGCAGATGGGAGAGAGGGCCGTAGGTGCCGAAGCCGGAGATGGAGCCGTAAATCAGTCCGGGATTGACCTCCAGCATCTTGTCGTAGCCGATGCCCAGCTTTTCCAGAGTCCCGGCTTTGAAGTTCTCCACCACCACGTCCACCTGGGCCACCAGGTCCAGAACCACCTTTTTGCCCTCCTCAGAGCGCATGTCGATGGCGATGCCTTTCTTTCCCCGGTTGTACTGGCAGAAATACAGGCTGATGTCATTGATGTAC
This sequence comes from uncultured Oscillibacter sp., assembly GCA_910588175.1. Taxonomy (GTDB): domain Bacteria; phylum Bacillota; class Clostridia; order Oscillospirales; family Oscillospiraceae; genus Oscillibacter. The sequence continues at coordinate 35,138 of CAJUQQ010000001.1, read as the reverse complement.
GGACCGTACTCCCGGGAGATATCCCCCGGACCGGGCCGCTCCACCTTGATCACCTCGGCCCCCATGTCCGCCAGCATCATCCCGCAGAACGGGGCGGATAATACCTGAGAGAAATCAAGAACCTTGATTCCCTTGAGGGGTCCCTGCTTCATGTTCCTCCTCCTCTCTTAGACCACGCCCTCCCGCCGCAGGCGGGCAAGCGTTTCGCCGTCAATGCCGGCGGCGGCGTAAATCTCCTCGTTCTGCGCACCCAGCTCCGGCGCGGGGCACAGGGGCGGTTCCGTCTGTCCGGCGAACTTCACCGGCCGGCCGGGCATCTCCAGAGAGCCCACTCCGGCGTCTTCCACGGAGACAATCATGTTCCGCACCTGGAGCTGAGGCTGTTCCAAAGCCTCCCGGGTGGTGCTGCACATGGTTCCCGGAATCAGGGCCGCGTCGCACTTCTCCGCGATTTCCTCCATGGTGTAGTTGGAGAAAAGATCTTCCAGCTTCACCCGGAGGTCCCCGAAGTAGTGGTAGCCCCGGACCAGGTTGGAGCAGTATTTCTCGTCGGTGGTCCACTCCATACAGTCAAACGCGGCGCAGAATTTCGCCCACTGGGCGTCGGACGAAATGCCCATAGCCACGTAGCCGTTTTTGCATTTGAGAATGTCGTAGGGGTTGATGAGGGGATGGGCGTTGCCGGTGCGCATGGGGTCCTCCCCTTCCGCGCCGTAGGTGATAACCTTGTCCTCCGACACGGCTACGGCGGAGCCGCAGAGCGACGTTTCCACCAGCTGTCCCTCGCCGGTCTCCCTGGCGTGATACAGCGCCAGACACACGGCGGAGGCCAGAAAGCTGGCCGCGTAATGCTCCGAGATGGCAAAACCGATGCGGGTGGGGGCATTCTCCGGGAAGCCGGTAAAGTGCATCACGCCGCTTTTCGCCTGGGCGATCAGGTCGGACTGGGGAATATCCCGTCCCGCACCCTCGGAGCCGTAGGCGGTAACCCGTCCATACACCAGGGAGGGCTTGAGAGCCGAGAGGACATCGTAGCCCAGACCCAGACGCTCCATGGTGCCGGGGGCGAAGTTTTCCAGAACCACGTCGGCGTCCGCCGCCAGCTTCTTGAAAAGTTCCTGTCCCTCGGGGCGCTCCAGATCCAAGGTAACGCTCTTCTTACCCCGGTCCCGGAAGGCATGATGGGCGCTGGCGCCATTTTTCAATGGCGCCAGCCTTCTCAAAGGATCGCCCGTTCCGGGCGCCTCCACTTTAATGACCTCCGCGCCGTAATCGGCCAATTCCATCCCGCAGTAACCGGAAAGCGTTGTCAAATCAAGAACCTTGGTTCCCTCTAAAGGCAGCATAGTGACCTCCTAATTACTGTGAGAGTTGCGCGTTTGCCTGCATAACCGTTGAACGCCGCCCGCGGACATCGGGAAGCCTGTTGGAAGCCGCTCCCGCCCGGGCGGCGTTCCCCGGTTATGTACGTATTTCTTACTGCTCGTAGTCCCAGCCGGTGTACAGCTCCACGCCGCGCTTCTTGATCATGCCGCCGATGACGTTGCGCTGGATCTCGGAGGTACCCTCCCAGATGCGGTCCACGCGCTGGTCACGCCACAGACGCTCCACGGGGTTCTCCCGCATGTAGCCACGGCCACCCAAAATCTGGACGCCTTTGTCGGTGACGCGGTTCACCATCTCGGAGCACCACAGCTTGATGGCGGAGGCGCGGGCGTGCTTCAGCTTGCGGTCCATGTCACCGGAGATCTCCCAGCAGACGCGGTACAGCAGGCTCTTGGCCGCCATGATGTCCATGGTCATGTCCACCAGCATGTGCTCGATGACCTGATAGTCACGGATGACATGGCCGCCCATGACGCGCTCGCTGGCCCACTCGTTGGCCACGTTCAGCACGCGCTCCGCGCCGCCGACGCAGCGGGCGGCGATGCCCAGACGGGCCTCCACGAACCAGTCCTTGGTCATGGTGAAGCCTTCGCCGATGCCCTTGAGGATCTTGGACTCGTCAACCACCACATCCTCGAAGGTAAACTCAGGGTGCTTGAACGCGAAGTGATGGGTGAACTCGGGGGTGCGCTTAATCTTCACGCCGGGGGCGTCCTTCTCCACGAAGAACACGGTGGCCTTCTCGGGGTCGCCGTCCAGGTGGGTATGTACCAGCAGGAAGTCGGCGATGTTGCCCACGGTGACGTACCACTTTTCGCCGTTGATCTTGTAGCCGCCGTCGCATTTTACCGCAGTGGTCTGGCACTGGGTGGGATCGGAGCCGGCGTCCGCCTCGGTGATGGCGTAAGCGTCCCGGCGCTTGCACTGGCAGGAGGGGATCAGATACTCGTCGATCTGCTCCTGGGTACCAAACTTCATGGGGAAGGAGGGCTGGGGAACGGCGTCCCAGATAGCGCCGGTGGACATGCCCAGCTGCTCGCTGACCAACATCTGCTCAAAGAGGGTCATGCCCTGGCCGCCGTGCTCCTTGGAGTGGTTGGTGGCGTTGAAGCCCCACTTCATGACTTCTTCGGTGATCTTCTTGTGGGTTTCAGGGGTAATACCGTTGTTTTCCTCGCACTCCATCTCATAGGGGAACAGAACTTGCTCGGTAAACTCTCTGGCCTTCTCCTGTAACGCACGATGCTCTTTGCTCAGCTTGAATTCCATAATCGTTCTCCCTTTCGTTTTGAAAATTTTTGTCCGAGTCTTGTTTATCTGACATCGGTTTGTCCGAACTTGGATGATTTCATTATAGCCAGCATCCCTGAAAAGTCAAGGGCTTTTCGCGGTGAAAACCGCACTTCGTATGAATAGACAGAAGGGCCTCTTCTTTTTTGTTTATTCAAGACAAGAGCTTTCCAAATATTTCTATTTCCCACCTTCTATTGACAGGACGGCAGTAAACATATAAAATAGGAACACTGAAAAATGAGCGGCCGGCCTTCGCGTGGAAGGGCGCTCTCTTAAACAGAAGAAAGAAGATGACGTGTCGTGGGAAAATTTGGCGGCGATCTGTTTGACCGCTATTATGAGAGCTGGTGGGGCATTGAGGCTGCGTATGACAAAATCGCCGCAACCCATGGCGTTACTTCCAATATCATGAATATCGTCACGCTGCTCTACAAGAAGCGGGCACCGATGACCCAGAACGAGCTGAGCCATGACCTGCATCTGTCCAGGCAGACGGTGACCAGCGTAGTCGACAGCCTGGAACAGCGCGGCCTGGTTACCCGCAGCATCGCCGAGGGCGACCGGCGCAGCCGGGTGGTGATTCTGACGGACGAGGGCCGGGTATTTGGCCGCAAGCTGGGGCGGGCCATGCGGAAAATGGAGTTGGACGCCTTCGAGCTTTTTTCGGAGGAGGAGCTTCACGCCCTGGTGGACGGCATGGAAAAGCTGTGGCATGGTCTGTCTCATGTCCTGGGAGACGAATAAAAAACCGGCTTCGCTCCAGGGATTTCCCCCTTCTGCCCGGCACCCGCGATTTCTACAAACTATATAAAACGGCGCTCTTGCCCTGGTACAAGCATCGTACCAAACGCAAGAGCGCCGCTTCTTTACCTGTTCACGGGAGATCCCGCCGTATTGCCGCCGGTTTTCTCACAACTTTCTCCACCGCTTCAAAGTCGGAAACCAGCTTCGCATCATCTTCTCCGCTTCCTCCCGGGGGCCAAAGGGATGTCCGTTCTCCTCGTTGAACGTTAAGTTGAATCCGATGATATCGTCCATCGTAGCGTCAGGGGCGGTAAAGGTCCCGTTCTGATAGCAGTAGTGACAGTAGTCGCCGCTGGGAGCGCCTCCGGCCTCCGTGCCCGCGTCCTCGGGCTTGTCCAGGGGCATGCCGCAGCACTGACAGAATTTCCGTTCTTCCATTGGGAATACCTCCTTATCTTGGGCGGGGCGTTCCTCCCCGTCTCTACGATCAGAATACTCCCTCAAACCTGACATGGTCTGTCCAGTTTCATAGACCGCCAAACATTTTTTAATCTCCCCGGCGAGGATATCCCGCCAATAGACCGGCGACAGCACCTCCAGCCGGCTGCCAAAGGACAGGAGGAAGGACAGCAGCCACCGGTCCTCAGGAAAGGCGCAGTTTACCAGCAGACAGCCGTCCGGCTCCCGGGTAATCTGCTTCGGGTGGAAGTAGTCCCGCACCCGCCAGGCGGCGGAGGGCTGAAAGCGCAGCCGCAGGTCCACGCCCCGGTACTCCCCGGGCAGGGGCGCCTCCAGCCGCTCCGGGGACTGCCGGGGCGGGCAGGTCCCCTCCTCCGGCCTCAGGTCCTCCATCCGGACCAGGCGGAAAATACGCCAGTCCCGCCGGGTCCGGCAGTAGGCCGACAGATACCAGCACCCGCCCTTGAACACCAGCCGGGCGGGCTCCACTGTCCGGCGGCTCTTCTCCCCGGCGGAGCTGTAATAGGTGAAGGACAGAGGACAGCGGGCCAGAATCGACCGCTTGACTAAGGCGAAGTTTTCACGTTCCCGCGCTCCGCTGCCCCAATCGGTGAAGTCTACCTCCAGCCACCCGTCCCCTTCCCGCCGGAACAGGGCGGACAGCCGGGCCAGAGTGTCCCCCTCCGTCCCGCCGCCGGTGGCCAGGGTGGCCTGGAGAGCAAACAAAATCTCGTCCTGCTCCTCCCGGGACAACAGCGCCCGGTCCAGGACAAACTGGTCCATCAGGCGGATACCGCCTCCCTGGCCCTTCTGGGTAAACACCGGGATACCGGCGGCGGACAGGGCGTCGATATCCCGGTAAATCGTCCGCTCCGACACCTCCAGCCGCCGGGCAAGCTCCCCGGCGGTGACGGCGCGCTTTTCCACCAGGAGATATAAAATTTCAAAGAGACGGCTGTTCTTCATCGGGCTCTCCCTTCTTGACCATGAGGCTTTTTGTTACTATACCACAAGCCTTCTCCCGGTTCAAGGGCGCGCCAAGTTCCCTTTCACTCAGCGGCGCTCCGCCGGGCAGCACAGCTCCTCCGGCACCCGGTAGAGCATCCCCGTATAGCCGCCGTCCGTCTCCCGGCGAATCACGGGGATATACACCTCCCCGGCGATTTCCGCGATTCCCCCTCTCCAGATTCCGTCTTTGTCATACTCCATTTGATCTATATGGGTAATCCGGCTGGTGCTCATTCCGGTACCCATTCCAATCTGGACCTCATAGACATCCGTTACCCGCTCAACGCTTTCCTCCAGAAGTTCACAGTCTTCCAGGGGAAGGTTTCCGTAGTAATCCCGTCTCGCCTGATGCCGCCGGAATTCCTCCTCGTCCACGGGCATTGAAACGACCCCCGTGCCGGAGAGATCAAGCGAAACGGTCAACTCCTGGGTCCGTCCGTCGCGAAAGACAGCGGCCGCTTTGACCGTAACCTTCTCCGGCACCTCCCGCATACCGGCCGCCCGCGTTCCCCAGAACAGCAGCAGATCATCCGTCATGGTCTCGCTGTCCAGGGTAATCCGGCTGCCCGCGATTTCAAATTCCTCTCCGTACATCACAAGCCGGTTCTCCGGCCCGACATACAGCCGGGAGACGTTCTCTTCCTCCGAAAGGCGGTTGACATACTGCTTGGCAAAAAAACCGGACTCCGTGGTAAACAGAACGTGGTCAATGTTGCTCCCGTCATACCGGAGGCCTACGCCGGCGTAAAAATTCTCGCCGTCAAAATGCCCGCCCCAGACATCCGGCTGGTCCAGAAGATCGGTTTCCTTTAGCGTCAGGCTTCCGTCTTCCGCCAGCTCCAGCGCGCAGGCCTTGAGGCAAAAGGCGTTGGACGGGTCCGGCGTTTCCCAGAGCAGCGAGCCCAATATGGCGCACAGACAGGCCGCCGCCGCTCCATATTTCAGCCATCCGCGCCTCCTCACGGCGGGCCTTTTGTCCGCCGCCTCCAGATAAACCGGCTCCACCAGTTCCATGCAGTCCAGCAATTCCCGGCCTCTCATAAGTCATAGCCCTCCCGTTCAAAGTAGTCCCGCAGCTGCTTCCGCATCCGGAAAAGCATGGTCTTCACCTTGCTCTGAGAAAGGCCGTACCGCTTGGCAATACCGGCCACCGGGTCCAGGTACCAATACCGGCGGAGAAACACAGCCCGTTTCTCCGCGCTCAGCGTCCCCAGGAACCCGTTGAGGGCCTGGCGCAGCACCAGGCGGTCTATCCGGCACTCCATGTCGTCCGGCGATGGGATGCACTGCTCCAGCTCCGCGCTGAGCTCGCCGACCAACGCGCTTCGTTTCAGCCGTCCTCGCTCGCGGCAGCGGTTCAGGGATAAACGGCGGGTGATGCAGGCCAGAAACGCGTAAAAATAGCCCTTCGGCTCATGGGGCGGAATGGAGTTCCACGCCTCCAGGTAGGCGTCGTTCTCGCACTCCTCGGCGGTTTGCCAATCCCCCACGATACCCATGGAAAGCGTCCGCAGACGCCGTCCGTACTTCTCGGCCGTGCGCCGGACCGCCGCCTCGTCCCGGCGCATATAGAGCTCAATAATCCGTTTATCCTCCAAAGCCTCCGCCCTCCTCCCGGCAAAAACCTTCCTATTTCTATAAGCACCGTTTGACCGGGGCAGGTTACGCGCTTCTGTGACATCATCACGGAAAATCATAAACAAACCGCCTATACTCATGCCATAAACAAAAGACAAGGAGGCCCCTATATGTCTGCTATTACAATTGGTAAAACTAATTTTCAGGAAGAAATCCTCCAGTCCGACCGGACCGTCCTGCTGGATTTCTGGGCGTCCTGGTGCGGGCCCTGCCGCATGGTCGCCCCCCTTGTGGAGGAGATCGCGGAGGAGCGCCCCGACATCAAGGTCGGCAAAATCAACGTGGATGAGCAGCCGGAGCTGGCCAGCCAATTCGGCGTCATGAGCATCCCCACGCTGGTAGTGATGAAGCAGGGCCGGGTTGTGAATCAGGCGGCGGGCGCGAGGCCGAAAAGCCAGATTCTCGGGATGCTGTGAGGAGGGAGCGCAATGGGACTGTTTGACTTTTTGAAGACTCCCGACATCAACCAAGGCCTGCGGGAGTACCATGCCACCCCCGGCGCGGTGCTGCTGGATGTCCGCATGCCCCAGGAATACCGGGAAGGCCACATCCCCGGCAGCCAAAACCTGCCCCTTCCCTCCCTCGGCGCGGAGGAACCCGCGGCGGACCGGAAGGACACCCCCCTGTTTGTGTACTGCCACAGCGGAGCGCGGAGCCGCCAGGCCGTAGGCATCCTGGCCCGGATGGGCTACACGAACCTCAAAAACATCGGCGGCATCGCCGCCTACTCTGGAAAGGTGGAACATTGACATGAAAGTGGTTATCATCGGCGGCGTGGCGGGCGGAGCCACGGCGGCGGCCAGAATCCGCCGGCTGGACGAACAGGCGGACATCACCGTCTTCGAGCGGTCAGGGTACATCTCTTACGCCAACTGCGGCCTGCCCTATTACATCGGCGGCGTCATCTCCGCCCCGGAGGCGCTGACCTTACAAACTCCCGAGAGCTTCTTCTCCCGCTTCCGGGTGAATATGCGGGTGCGCCATGAGGTCACCGCCATCCACCCGGATCGAAAAACCGTTTCCGTCCAAAATCTGGAGACGGGGGAGGCGTTTGAGGAGCCCTATGACAAGCTCCTCCTCTCTCCCGGCGCGAAGCCCACCCAGCCCCGGCTGCCCGGCGCCGGGCTGGAACGGCTCTTCACCCTGCGGACCGTGGAGGACACCTTCCGCATCAAGGACTATATCAACACCCATCACCCGAAATCCGCAGTGCTGGCGGGGGGCGGCTTCATCGGCCTGGAGCTGGCGGAAAACCTGCGGGAGCTGGGCATGGAGGTCACCATTGTCCAGCGGCCCAAGCAGCTGATGAATCCCTTCGACCCGGACATGGCCTCCTTCATTCACGGCGAAATGCGCCGCCAGGGCGTAAAGCTGGCCCTGGGGTACACGGTGGAGGGCTTTGAGGAGAAGGCCGGCGGCGTGGACGTGCTTCTCAAGGACAGCGCCCCGCTGCACGCCGATATGGTGGTGCTGGCCATCGGCGTCACGCCGGATACGGCCCTGGCCAAGGAGGCGGGACTGGAGCTTGGCATCAAGGGCAGCATCGCGGTGAACGAGCGGATGGAGACCTCCGTCCCGGACATCTACGCGGTGGGCGACGCTGTGCAGGTCCGGCACGCCGTCACCGGTCAGGACGCTCTGATCTCCCTGGCGGGCCCTGCCAATAAGCAGGGCCGCATCGTGGCGGACAACATCTGCGGCGGGGACAGCCGGTTCTTGGGAAGCCAGGGCAGCTCCGTGATCAAGGTCTTCGACCTGACGGCGGCCGTCACCGGCGTCAATGAAACCAACGCCAAAAAGGCGGGCCTCGCCGTGGACACGGTGGTCCTGTCCCCCATGAGCCACGCGGGCTACTACCCCGGCGGCAGGCTGATGACCATGAAGGTGGTCTTTGAGCGGGAGACTTTCCGTCTTCTGGGGGCGCAGATCGTGGGCTACGAGGGGGTTGACAAGCGCATCGACGTGCTGGCCGCCGCCATCCACGCCGGACTGACCGCCGTCCAGCTGAAAGACCTGGACCTGGCCTACGCGCCGCCCTATTCCTCCGCCAAGGACCCGGTGAACATGGCGGGCTTCATGGTCGAAAACCTCTCCCAGGGCACCGTCCGGCAGTTCCATTTTGACGATGTGAAAAACCTGCCTAGGGACGGCAGCGTCACCCTGCTGGACGCCCGGACCGAGGCGGAGTATGGCGGCGGACATATCGAGGGCTTCCGCAATATCCCCGTCGACGAGCTGCGGGAGCGACTGGATGAAATCGAGCAAGGCAAACCGGTCTATATCATCTGCCAGAGCGGCCTGCGCAGCTACATCGCCTGCCGCATCCTGACGGGGCTTGGCTACGAGGCCTATAATTTCTCCGGCGGCTTCCGGTTCTACGACGCGGTGGCCAACGACCGCCGCCTGATCGAATCAGCGGCCCCCTGCGGCATGGATCTGGGCTGACAGAAAACGCTCCTCACATTTCAAACATGTGAGGAGCGTTTTTTTCGCGGACTTTCAGGCCCTTTCCAGGGCCTCCAGCCGTCCGCTGTCCGTAATGTCCACGGCGCCGCGGGACAGCTTTACCATTCCCTCGTTTTGAAAATAGCGCAGCATCCGAGTGACCACCTCCCGATGGGTCCCCAGGTGATTGGCGATGGCCTCATGGGTAATCCGCAGCCGGTCCGTACCCTCAATGGCGGACTCCTCCAGCAAAAAGGCAGCCACCCGCCTGTCCATGCTCTTCCACATGACCTGCTCCATCAGCCACATGACCTCCGAAAACCGGGCGGCCATGATCTCATTGGTGTAATTCGACACCGGCGCGGACTCCGTCATCAGCTGCCGGTAAATCTCCGCCGGAATCAGCCAGAGGTCCGTGTCCTTCTCCGTCTCAATGGTAACGTCAAACTGGATGCTCCGCATGATGCAGGAGGCGGAAAACAGGCAGATATCCCGGTCAAACAGGCGGTATATGGTAATCTCCCGCCCCTCGTCCGACAGAATATACGCCCGGAGCTGGCCGGATTCAACAAGCATCAGCCCGGTGCAGTCCATACTGCCGTTGTGAAGAACCGTGCCCTTTTCCACATGGCGGCGCAGCAGGCCGCTCAGGACGCGCTCCCGCTGCGCAACGGTCAGTTGCTCCCAAACGGGAAAACAGCTTTGAAAGTCCATCCGTACCCTCCTGCCGCAAATTTTTTACGGTATCTCCTGTACCTAGCATACTCCATAAAGCCCCGAAAAGCAAGACCGGAAAGCCGCCCTTCACGCCCCATGGCCCGGAGACCGCCAAAGGCCTGTTTTCTCAAAGCTCCCGCATCAAGTGGAAGGTCTGCATCAGCTGAATCGCCCCATAGCCCCACTGATTATTCGGATACTCCATATCCGCCCGCCGGAGACAGCCTCGGATGAGATAGGCCCGGATCTGATAGGTCCCCATGGAAGGGTCGTTCCCCTCCCGCACGCCCCATTGCAGAAGCAGGGCACAGGTACCCGCCAGCACCGCCGCCGCCGCGCTGGTTCCGCTCATCAATCCGGGACCCTGGGGATAGATTCCCCGGACCCCCACGCCGGGGGCCACCATGTCCGGCAGAATCCGTCCGTCCCAGGCCGGGCCTCTGGAACCCTTGGCGTACAGACTTTTGTTGGCGCTGTCATAGGCCCCGCAGCAGATGATCCCCAGGGCGGAAGCGGGACAGGTCACCGTATAGTCCGGTGTAGCCGCCAGGAACTCCACCGAGGGCGAGACAAAGCCGGTCATGGGCAGCCACACCTGGTAGCTGCCGTTGAGCAGAATATCCCCATGAAGCTGGATGGTCCACACTCCGGGGGTGGCCCCCAAAATGCGGATGATTGTCAGCTGTCCGCCGCTGCCCTCCACGGGGAAGTGGTATTCCACCTGCACCCGGGCGGCCTCCAGCACCAGCTTCACGTCGGCGGCGGGGCCAATGCCCGGTTTGGCGGGCACCCGGCCCACCAGCTCCCCGGAGGGTGAGCGCACCGACACCGAGATCCGGTCTGCCACGGTGTTCCAGACGGCAATATACACATCCCCGGCATCCTCTCCCACCTTCAAATCCACTTTCCCCGGCTTCTCCCCTGGCTCGAGGACTCCGCCAGTGTGGTGCCGGGCCTCCGCCTCGTTTCCCGCCGCCGCGCAGAGGCAGACACCCCTCTGAATGGATATGCCGCTGAGATACTCCTCAAAGACACTGCGCCCGTCGTGGCTTCCGGAGTTGGAGCCCAAGGCGATGCAGATCACCACCGGCCGGTCCAGATCCCGGGCCTTGCGGAGGATGTACTCCACCCCCAGCATGACGGCGCTGGACTCATAGGCGTGCTCCTGGTCCTCCGGGACACAGAAGCGCTGGCGGTAGAAAGGCCGGGCCTTTCGCAGCTTCACGGCAATAATCTCCGAGTCAGGGGCCGCGCCGGCGAAGTCCGGCGTCTCCCTCCCCGCCGCCATGGAGGCCAGGAAGGTGCCGTGGCCGTCCTCGTCCCGCTGGGGCACAACGGTGTAGGGGTCCTGCGCGGCCAGTGCGGCGTCGATGTCCGCCTTGCTGTACTCCCGGCCCAGAAGAAAGCCCTCCGGCGGGGGCCCTTCGGCGGTCTGGTCGTAGATATACTGGATCTTGCTGCTGCCGTCCTCATAGCGGAATACATCCTGCGTATAGTCAATGCCGGTGTCCAAAATACCAATCAGCACGCCCCGGCCCTTCAGGTTCAGATACGGCTGGCTGTGTACCTGGGAAATCCCCGCCGCCTCCAGAGACGGACGGTCCAACAGGCCCAGCACCAGAGGAACGGAACTGACAAAGGCGGTTCCCAGAGCCTCCTCCAAATGGTGGAAGTTCTCCTGCTTGATGTAGCCCAGCACATAGCGCTCGGAGAGTATCTGCCCCACCACCACCTCCTTGGACTGCCGGACATAGTCAAAAAACGCGCTGCTGGCCCGAGTGATAAAATCAATGGTGCCGCTGTCGTGAATGAACGCCAGCTCCTCCGGCGTAAGCTCCATGCTCAAAGCCCCCTTTCCAAATGGCTGACCAGCTCGTTCATCGTTCCACAGAGATTCAGCCGCCCGTATCCCCACAGGGGATTCGGGTAGTCCAGGAAGGGACTGCGGAGGGCCCCCTTGCACAAAAACGCCTTAACCCGCTGGCCATAGAGGAACAGGTCGTTTCCCTGGACAATGCCCCACTCCATCATCAGCGCCGCCGCGCCGGAGACGAAGGGAGCCGCCATGCTGGTCCCGGTGAAGGTGTCGTAGCCGCCTCCGGACTTGGCGGAGCGGACGGCCTCCGCCGGGGCCGCCAGGTCCAGCAGCACCCGCCCCGCGCAGTCCTGATCCCCCCGGCCGGAGAAGGGGCTGATGGTCTCCGTCTCCGGCCGGAAGCCCCCCACGGAAATAGGGTACAGAGCCGTGGCAGGCAGGGTGATGGTCAGGTCCGGCTCCGGCTGGAGGAAGGCGGTGCGGTCGCTGACCTCCTCAATCGTGGGCAGCCACACGTCGAAGCGTCCGTCGGCCACCTTTCTGCCATAGCACCGCAGCTTCCAGAGGCCATCCAGCTCTCCGGCGGGAGCGGACAGTAAAAACAGGGCCTCCTGCGTGGCGGTGTAGTGGGTGGGGACGCCGTAGAACACCGACACCCGGATGGACCCGAAGCGGAGAAAACGGGCTCCCTCCCCCAGCGGGCCGGTGGTCTGTCCGTTGGGCAGCACCAGCTCGAAAGCCGCCTCGTCGGCAAAATTTTTCCAGAGGGACAGATAGACTTGCTCCCGCCGGGTAGAGATGGTGAACTCCGCGTCCGTCACACCGCCCTCTACCAGCAGGCCCCGAAAGTGATGGGCTCCGGAACCCTCGTTCCCAGCGGCGCAGACCACCACGCTCCGCCCCCGCTGGGCGGACTGGTCGATGTAGGACTCAAAAAGCGTCTGCCCCTGGTGGGACCCGCAGTTGGTGCCGTAGCTCAGGTTCACCACGCAGGGCATCCCCCGCTCCTCCGCCTGATCCAGCAGATATTTCACCGCCCGCATGATGTCCGTGGTCCGGGCGCTGGCCAGCTTCACGGCGGCTATGGACGCGCCGGGGGCCGCGCCGCTCCGGCCGGCGGCGATGGCGGCTACGGCGGTGCCGTGGCCGTCCTGGTCCACGGAGGAAACCAGTCCCGCGGCGATTTCCTCCCGGGTATAAGCCGTCCCATGGAGGAAGCCCCTGGGCGGCGTTCCCTCCACCGTCATGTCCCAGAGGGCCGCAACCCGGCTGATCCCGTCCTCTCCCAGAAACTCCGGGTGGTTCAGGTCTATCCCCGAGTCCACAATGCCAATGAGCACGCCCCTGCCAGTCAGCCCCAAGCCATTCGCCCGCTGGACCGGTGGAATACAGGCCGCCTCCATGCTCCGGTCCAACAGGCCGCTGAGCCGCCGGGCGGGCTCAATGCTAGTCACCTGCCAGTGCTCCAGCAGACGCTCCGCCGCCTCGTCTCCCAGCTCCATAATGGCAAACTGGGCATCCAGCAGCTCTGTGGGATAGCCCAGAGAAAGGATATCCCCCGTGTACTTGATGATGTATTCCATACAGCCCTCCTGTTTCGCCGCTTCCAGGCGGAGGCAGCACCGCCCCACGGGTACAGTATACGGAGGGGAGGCTCGGCCTTATGTATCCCTCCGGAAAGCGGCGGGTACAAAAAATTGGGGGCCTTCCGGCCCCCAATCTATGATATTCAGTCCTCTTCGTCGGTGACGATGAGGCCATAGCCGCCGCTCTTCCGGCGGTAAACAATGCACAGGCCGTCATCCTCGCTGCTACGGAAAATGAAGAAGCTGTGGTCCAGCAGGTTCATCTGCAAAATAGCTTCCTCCGTGCTCATGGGCTTCACGGCAAAGCGCTTGGTGCGGACCACGGGGAACTCCGTTTCCTCCGTCACGTCGAAATCGCTGACGGGAGCGGGCGGCGGGAAGCCCTCGCTCCGCAGGCGCTTGGACAGCCGGGTCTTGTTCTTCAAAATCTGGCGCTCGATATAGCCCACGGCGGCATCTACGGCGCCGCGCATATCGCCGTCCGGCGCCTCCGTCTGGGCCCGGAGCAGTGCGCCGCCGCTCCGAACGGTGATCTCCACCGTGCAGCGGTGGTCCTTCTCCACCGAGAACGTCACAAACGCGGTGGTGTCCTCCCGGAAATACTTCTCCAGCTTGGCGATTTTCTTTTCCGTGTAAGCCTTGATGGAATCGTTGAGGGAGACCTTCTTGCAGGCGTAGGTGTACTTCATCGAGATCGCTCCTTTCGTGTGAAAAGGGGACGCGGCGGGAATGGGGGACCCCTTTTGTATAATATAACATATTTGTATTGAAATGGGAAGAGGGAAGCGGCGCTTTTTCATAAAATTCACAAAAAATTTCCGTCCTCCTTTCGGAGCGGCGGCATTCGTCAAAAGAAGACAAAAAACGGCAAAAGCTCCTATTTACAAAGATTGGAAATTATGGTACTTTGATATAGGAAGCTTTCCAATATCCCACCCGCTTGGGCCGCATGGCATTTGCTGTGCGGCTCCTTTTTTTACCGGGAAAAAACCGCCTGTCTCCAGGCGGTTTTGGTCATTTCCTTCTTCTCCCCCGCTTGCCGTCCATGCTGCGGTTCAAGTCCGCCATCTTCCCCTCGGAGGAGGACAGGAAGCGCTTCAGCTTGTCCTCGAAGGCCTGATCGCCCGACGGCGGCAGAGGCTCGGGCCTTCCCCGGCCCTGAAGCGGCGGCGGAACGGGCCGGGACGCCGGGCGGGGCCCTCCTCCAGCCTGAGGTCCCGGCCCAGGCCGGGAGGGACGGACGGGCCGCCGCTCCTGCTGGGGCAGGGCTTTTTTGATGGAGAGGTTGACTCTCCCGTTCTCCGCCGACAGAACCAGGACCTTGACGGCCTGCCCTGTCTGGAGGTGATCATGTACGTCCTCCACAAAGGTATTGGCGATCTCCGAGATATGTACCAGCCCGGAGCCGCCTCCCTCCAGCGCCACAAAGGCGCCGAATTTCATGATACTGGTGACTTTGCCTTCCAGAATACTCCCAACCTGAGGCTCCATACGGTTTCTAGTTTCTCCTTCCCTTGATTCGCGCGGGGAACATGGCCCGGTTTCAGCTGCCCACCTCGAACACGTACTCACCGGGCAGGACCCAGCCCAACTCCCGGCGGGCGATTTCCTGCATCTTCTCAGGTGTGCAGCCCTCCTCAATGTCCGCCCGCAGGGCGTCGTTTTCCTGGCGTTTTCCCTCCACCAGGGCGGCGACTCTCAACTTTTCCGCCTCCGCGTCCGACACCTGCTCCCGCAGGGCGTACACCTCGCACACCAGAGCGGCCAGCAGGATGACAATCAGCAGCTTTGTCAGAAGGCCCGCGCGGAGCTTTACCGCCTTTGGTGTTTTTCGCTGCTTTGCCATTCCTGCCGCCCCCCTTTCCGAGCCCGTACCCACTTTTCTTTATTGTAAAGCATTTGCGCCAAAAATAAAAGAGGTTTTTTCCGAAGCGGAGTATTTTTTTGCAAAAAATTCTTGCCCACCGGGCAGGAAGGCAGAGCATTCTCCACAAAAAAGCCAGCGTATCCGCCCAAAAAGCCCATAAAGGACGCAAAAGCTCCGAAAAAGCGCAGAAAAACAGCACCGCGCCTCCCAGGGCCCCCACCAGCACAAAGCCCCGGAGCTGTCCCGCCCCCCGGCGCAGCAGAAAGAGGAACATGACGCTTCCCACAATCAGGCAGTACGCGCCGTCCAGCACCCCGGTAAACCGGGGAGCCCGGACCCGGAAGGGGCGCAGCAGATCGTACAGCAGACCGGCGGACAGCCCCAAGAGGATGGACTGCCCAAACACCAGCATTTGCTGGGCCGCTTGGACGCCCATCCCTATCCGAACAGACGGCCCAGCAGGCCGCCCCGGCCGGGGCCCTGGTCCTCATAGGACAGAGAGTCGATTCTCCCGTCCACATGGAGCTCGCCGCCGTCCAGGGACAGCTTCCCGATGTGCAGGTCCTCCCCTGTGACCACCAGGGTCCCCGCGGCGGTGGACATGACAATGCCGGTCTCGTCAAAGCGCTCCACGTCCTCCACGCCGGAGACGGTCAGGCTCTCCCTCCCGTCCAGCTCCAGGCGGTGCGCGGCGGCTTGGGGCATAGAGTAATCGTTCATGGTTCGTCCCTCCCTGTCCACAGGATATGGCGGGAGGGACGGGATTAGAACTTGTATTCGCAGTCAGGAATGCCGGTTTTTCGAGTCTGTACTAAAACCGGTGAAAATCCGGATTTGGGCAGATTTTCCAGTCAGGCAAGGCGATTTGACCAGGAATCCGAACGGATTTCCCGTCAAATCAAGCGGCCCTGGCGAAAAAGATGCCCCAAGGCGGCGTTTGGCGGTTTTGGAACAGACTCAACGGCCTGTTCGTGTCAGGCAGACACGCGGATTTTCGAGCAAGTTTTCGCCGGACACAAGGCAAACATTTGCGGGCGTGCGGACCTGCGTCAAAAATTTTTTACGTAGTAGATTGCGAAATTTTCCGGAAAGACGCGCGCTTGGGTTTATGCGAATAGGCTTTAGGACAGCTGCTTGTAAAGCGCGGCGGCGTCGGCCTGCCGTACGGTCTCCTGCACGGCCAGAACCTCCACCGTCACCTCCCTGGCCCCCAAGCGAAGCGAAATCCGGTCTCCCACCTTCACCTCATAAGAGGCCCGGGCGGGGCGTCCGTTGACGGAGACAAGCCCGTTATCACAGGCTTCGTTAGCCATGGTCCGCCGCTTGATGAGGCGGGAGACCTTGAGATATTTATCCAGGCGCATGGAGAACTCCCCTTTCTATGGAAAATCGAACTGCCGGCAGTTCCCCTGCCGGCAGCAAATCAGACACGTCCCCCAGGTCAGCCGCCCACGGTGTCTTTCAGGACCTTGCCGGCCTTGAACACCGGCACGGTAGAGGCGGGAATCTCAATGGGCTCCTTGGTCTTGGGATTCCGGCCTACCCGGGCCGCCCGCTTTTTCACTTCAAAGGAGCCAAAGCCCACCAGCTGGACCTTCTCGCCCTCTTTCAGGGCATCGCTGATGGCGTCCAGCGTGGCGGTAATCACAGCCTCGGCATCCTTTTTAGAGACTTCGGCGGCCTCGGCAACGACATTGATGAGTTCTGCCTTGTTCATGAATGGTATCCTCCTGCAATCATTTGTGTTCTATTATTCTTAACGCAGTCGCGTGTTAAGACTCCTCGTTTTTGGCGGCCCTCCAAAGGTTTACCAGTTCCGCCTCCGTGTATTCCCCCAAAGGCTTGTCCGCCGCAGCCTCTACCCGGCGAAACCGGGCGTCGAACTTGTCGCAGGCCCCATGGAGGGCATCCTCCGGGTCTACGCCGGACATCTGGGCCACTTTCGCGGTGATGAAGAGCAGATCTCCCAGCTCCTCCCGGACGCCGTGAGGCGCGTCCGGCGCTTCTCCGGCCTCCAGGGCCGTCCGCAGTTCCCGGACCTCCTCCTCCAGCTTTCCCAACGCGCTGAGGGCGCTGGACCAGTCAAAGCCGGCCTTGGCGGTTTTGCTTCCAATCTTCTCCGCCCGCCAGAGTGCGGGCAGGGTGTGGGGCACGGCCTCAATGGCGTCGGCGGTGGTGGCCTGGGATTTCTCCTTCCGCTTCAGCGCCTCCCAATTCACCAGAACCTCTTGGCTGTCCGCCACCTCCACCGTCCCGAAGACATGGGGATGACGGTAGACCAGCTTTTGGGCCACGCCGTCCACCACGTCATCCATGGTGAAGCGGCCACGCTCCGTCTCAATCTGCGCGTGGAAGGCCACCTGCATCAGTACGTCTCCCAGCTCCTCGCACATATCCGCCGGATCGTCCCGGTCGAGAGCGTCCAGCGCCTCACAGGTCTCCTCCAGAAAATTTCGACGGATGGAGCCATGGGTCTGTTCCGCGTCCCAGGGACAGCCCCCCGGCGCCCGCAGCAGCCGCATGATCTCCAGAAAGTCCTCCCAGCCGTAGCGGCGCTTCCTTTGAAAATCTACCATAGATTGCCCGCCTTTGCAAGAAATTTCGAGAAAAAAGTTGGAAAATTATCAGAATTATTCCATTCTTCACAATTTTTTAGCGCAAATGCAACAATTTTGCCAGCTTCGCGCCGTGGGGTATCGTTTTCAGGTCTTCCGCCCGCAAAATCCGCATCGCGACCACCAAAATGGCGTAAACGATTACCCCTGCCAGGATGCCGCAGAGAGTGGCGGCGGCGTTGGTCATATAAGACGCCCGTTCGACTGTCCGCTCCCCAGAGGTCAGTACGCTGAACAAAGCGCGGCTCAGGAAGCCGTGAACCGCCCAGACCGCCCCGCCCATCAAAGCGGAGGCAATGGCCGGCTTGGCAAAGATCTGGAGGTAGCGTGGCTTCTCCGGGGAATACTTCCAGACAAAGAACAGGTTCAAGCCGACAATCACCACATAGCAGCACAGGGTGGAGATGGGCGCGCCGTGGATGTTAATCGCGGGATTTCCCACCAGAATATAATTCATGACCACCTTTGTCACGCCGCCCGCAATCACTGTCCAGATGGGTATCATCTCTTTGCCGTAGGTCTGGAGAATCACGTTGGTCAGGTTCATCAGGCACATGAAAACGCAGGCGATCCCCAGCCAGCGCATATGGGGCCCGGCAGCAATGGCGTCCGCCTGACGGAGAGGATAGAGCATCTGAAGAGCCGGTCCACCCACCACGCTCAGCCCCACCCCGGCGGGAATGGCCAGCACCGCCACAATCCGGAAGCCCGAGGAGACAATCCGTCCCGCCTCCGCGTGGTCCCGGCGGGTCAGCGCCGCCGCCGCGAAGGGAATCAGGCTCATCGTGACAGGGAAGACAAAAGAGGGCGGCAGATTGATGAGGTTCATTCCAAAGGTATACTGTCCGAACAGCTCCGCCGCCGAGTCCGCCAGGGCGGGAATGTCCCGCAGGCGTCCCAGGACGATTTTGGTGTCCACCAGCGTAATGATGCTCATGGCGGAGTTGCTGAGGGTAATGGGAATCCCGATGGCCAAAATCTGGCGCATCAGCTTCCCGCCGCTGTCCGGCACATCCAGAGAGGTCTGCCGGTTCCGGCGGCGCAGCAGATAGAAAATCAGGTACAGCAGGGACAAAAACGTTCCGGCGGTGACGCCCAGAATGGCTCCGGCGGCGGCGATGTCCAGCCCCATCCCCAGCTTGAGGAAGTACCAGGCCAGGGCCAGGCCCAGGCCCAGCTTGCACAGGGCCTCCAAAATCTGGGAGACGGCGGTCGGCGTCATGTTCCCCTGGCCCTGGGTATAGCCCCGCATACAGGCCAGCAGGCACACGCAGAACACGGCGGGAGCCAGAGCCCGGATAGGCCAATAGCCCAGAGGCTCGTTCATAAAGGCCGCCAGACGCTCCGCGCCGAAATACATCAGCAGGGTCCCCACCAGGCCCATGGCGAAGAAGAGCCAGATTGCCGTGCTGAAAATCTTGCGCTTCTGATTCTCCCGGCCCTGCGTGTGGGCCTGGCTGGTGAGCTTGGAAATGGCCAGCGGGAGACCGGCGGTGGAAATGGTCAGGAGAACGTTATAGATGTTGTACGCCACATTGAAATAAGTCTGTCCCTCGGGGCCAACGATGTTTCCGAAGGGAATTTTATACACCGCGCCCAGAAGCTTCACAATGGCTACCGCAGAGGCCAGAATGGCCGCGCCGCCTAAGAAGGACTGCTTTTTCTTCGTCGACATGGAAAGTTTACCTCGAATACTTTAAAAAATGCGCGGACAACTTCTGTCCGTAAGGGTCCCATTGTCCACTTTATGGGACCGGGACCCGCCTTAGACCAGATTCCCTCCGGCGGCACGCTTGATCAAACGCTCACATACGCTCCAGGCAGCCCTTCACCAGGGCGGTGAACTTGGGGCCCGCGGCCTCTCCCGCCGCGATGACCTCGTCGCCGGAGAGGGGCTGCTCCAGCACGCCCGCCGCCATGTTGGTACACAGGGTAAAGCCCAGCACCTCCATGCCGCAGTGGGCGGCGGTGACGGCCTCCGGCACCGTGGACATGCCCACGGCGTCCGCGCCTAAAAGCCGGGCCGCCTTCACCTCTGCCGGGGTCTCGTACTGAGGCCCGGGGAAGAACATGTAGACGCCCTCTTTCAAATCCAAGCCCTGGGCCTGGGCGGCGTCCCGGGCTTTCTGCCGGAGGGCGGGGGTATAGACGTGACTCATGTCCGGGAAGCGGGGACCCAGCTCCTCGATATTGGGCCCGCAGAGGGGACTGACGCCGAAGAGCTTGATGTGGTCCGTAATCAGCATGATGTCCCCGGCGGTCCAGGCGGTGTTCACCGCCCCGGCGGCGTTGGTCACCACCAGGGTTCCGGCGCCAAGAAGCCGGGCTACCCGAACGGGATAGCCCGCGTCGGCGAAGGACCAGCCCTCATAGGTGTGAAGGCGGCCCTGCATGACAGCCGCGTCCTGTCCCGCCAGCTTCCCGAAGAGGAACCGGCCCTTGTGGCCAGGGGCGGTGGAGTGCTTCATGTGAGGAACTTCCTCGTAGGGTACGGCGATGGGGTCCTCTACCTCGTCCGCCAGGGCTCCCAGGCCGGAGCCCAGAATCACCAGTACCCGGGGCTGGAAGCCGTTCAGCTTTTCCCGGAGGGCCTGGGCGCTCTCCTGATACTGCTCGTATGTGTAAAATTCCATGTTGTTCCTCCTCTCAATCCAGCTTCCCGCCGCAGAAACGGCAGAAATGGTCCCCCGCTCCCACGGCTTTGCCGCAGTCCGGGCAGACGGGGCCCTCCGGCGTCCGGCCCAGGGTCTCGTTGAGCTCCGCCAGACGGGTCTTCAGCCCGTCAATCTCCCGGAGCTTCTGCACCAGCTCCTCGGACTCTGTGGGATTGCCGGTGTGGGTGGCGTAGACCATTTCCCCGGCCTCCATCAGCTTCTCGTCCATCTCGCCCTCCACGCGGGCGGCCTGAAAGCGGAGCCTCGCGGCCTCCGCCAGCTTTTCCGCCCCCTCGCAGGCCAGACCCAGGGTCCCCAAGGCCAGCGTCCCCGCCGCCTCCGCGCCGGTCCGAAGGGTGTCCAGCATCCGGTAAAACGTGTCCTGATTCCTCATAGTACCGCTCCTTTCCGCTTCCGTTCAATGGTTGTCATAGGGGCTTCCGCCGATGAATTCGCGAGACAGGGATTTTGCGGGAATATACTTCTCATCCAGAGCCTCAATCTTGTCCAGGCCCCGGAGGATATCCTCCACCACCTTGTACCGCCCCTTGGGAAGCTCCTCCAGCAAGGGAATCACAAAGGGCTTCAAAGCGCTGGCGCTGAGGGGCAGGGAGGAGTCGAACATGATGTCCGCGTTCTCCTTGTAGGGGGAGATGTACAGCCGCTCTCCCCGGCGGACGTTCTCCCACAGCTTCATGGTAAAGGCCGCGTCGCTGCCCCGGAACTTAAAGTCCCGGACGATGCGGCGGCAGAGGCGAATCCAGGACTTGTCGAAAACCAGGGACCCGTCCTCATCCCGGATGTCGCTGCGGGCGGCAATATAGAGCTTAAAGGCCCGGGGGTTCTTCCCCACGATGATGTCGTTCAGGGCGTGGATGCCCTCGAAGATGGCCAGATCGTCCCTCCCCAGGCGCATGGGCCGGGCGAAGATATCCGATCGCATCTGCCGGGCGAACTCGTACTTGGGGACGTGAATCAGCTCCCCCCGGTCCAGCATGGCAAAATGCTGGCTCAGCAGGTCGATGTCCAGGAAGAAGGGGGACTCATAGTCCACCGCCCCCTCCCGGTTTCGGGGCGCGGTATCCGGGTCGAAGGTCTTGAAATAGTCGTCCAGGGAAACCGTGTGGGTCTCTATGCCCAGTTCCTCCAGCCGCTCCTCAATTTTCAGGGCGGTGGTGGTCTTCCCGGAGCCGGAGGGACCGGAGAGGAGGATGATATGGGATTCCGCCCGGTGTTCCGCGATCTTCCGGGCGGCGGTCTCCACCTTTTGGGCGAAGACCGCGTCACACTCCTGGGCGAAGGCGGCGGGGTCGCCGCGGACAGCCTCGTTGATCTGCTTCAGGGAATACATGGATTCGGCTCCTTTCCGTTCATCTGGCATAGAAGGCGGCGAAGTCCGCCTGATTGGACAACGTTTTTTCCAGGCGTTCCGTGTACTCCTTGGGATACTTGGGGTTGAAGCGCCGCTGGATGAGCCTCCGGGCCGGGTCCGCCATTTTCGTGGACCCCCCCGCGCCAAAGGAGAGGATGGAGCAGAGCTCCGACATGATATAAATGTTATACAGGCATGCTCCGCCCGGGCGGGTCCAGCCGATGTTCTCAAAGCTGCCGGACATGTATTTCTGCCGGTAGAGGTAATAGGGCGCATACCCCGCCCGCCGCAAAACCGGCTCGGCGTAGTCCAGCATCTCCCCCACCGCCTCGGGGCCCGGAATGGACAGGCCCTCCAACAGGATGCGGCTTCCCTTTTTCAGCGCCAGGGTGTGGACGGTGACGTTATCCGTGCCAAACTCCAGGCAGCGGTCCAGGGAGCGGCGGAAGCCCTCCGGCGTATCCTCCGGCAGTCCCGCGATCAGGTCCATGTTCACATGGGGAAAACCGCACTTCGCCGCCAGCTCCATGGCGGCCTCGATGTCTCCGGGGCTGTGCCGCCGGCCAATGGCCCGGAGGACCTCCTCCTCCATAGTCTGGGGGTTCACGGAAACCCTGTGAACGCCGTGAGCCTTCAAAACCGAAAGCTTCTCTGCCGTGATGGTGTCGGGCCGTCCCGCCTCCACGGTGATCTCCTCACAGCGGTCCAGAGCAGGGCCGAAAGCGGTCTCAAAAACCGCCAGCACCCGGTCCAGCTGGGAGGCGGTCAGAGTGGTCGGCGTGCCGCCGCCCATGTACATGGCCCGGACGTTCAGTCCCGTCTCCTGGACCATGCGGCCCCCGGCCTCAATTTCCGCTGTCAGCGCGTCCACATAAGGGTCTACCAGAGAAAAGCTCTTCTCCACCGACTGGCTGACGAAAGAGCAGTACGCACAGCGGGTGGGGCAGAACGGAATGCCGATATAGACGGCGATATCCCGAGGTCCCAGGCTTTTCGCGGCCTCAAAGGCCGCCGTCCCCGTCTCCAGGGCCAGGGCGGCCCGGCGGGGGGTGACAAAATACTGCTCTTCCAGCATCTCCCGGGCCTCGCCGGGCGTTTTGCCCGCCGTCAGAGCTTCCGTCACCAGCTTGTCAGGCCGGACCCCGGTGAGCATCCCCCAGGGTGGCTGTCCGCCGGTGCGCAGCTGATAGGCCTGGAAGAAGGCCGCGCCGATGGCGTACCGCCGCCGGCCCTCCCGCTCGTAGGGCGTAAGGCCTCCCAGGGGCACTCCCATACTGAAGGGAACAGCCTCCCCCTGCCAGCACAGCTCCACACAGGCGCGGCCCCGCGTTTCGTCCTCCCGCCAGGAGACGATGGCCCAGTTTTCCTCCAGGGCAGGCCGGACCGTCTCATAGACCGGAAGCTCCCCGGGGAACAGGTTCAGGAGGCTTTGTTCTACCGTGTAGCGCTCGTTATGGCCGCGAAATTCCAGCTTCATGTCGTCTCCCGCATCGCCTGGCGGAGGTAGGGATTCTGCCGCCGCTCCGCTTCCAGGGTGGAGGTCTCCATGTGGCCGGGCAGGACCCTAAGGTCCCCCTCCAGCTCACCCAGGCGGCGAAGGGAGGCCAGCATCTTCGGCACGCTGCCGCCGTCAAAATCCGTCCGGCCGCAGGACCCGGCAAAGAGCGTGTCCCCGCAGAAGAGCAAATCTCCGCAGCGGAGGGTGACGCTGCCCTCGGAGTGGCCGGGGGTGTGAAGGACCTGAATCTGAACGGCGCCTTCCCCAAAGGTAATCCAGTCGCCCTCGTCATAGAAATTCGCACCCTGGATTTGGGTGCGCAGCGGAAACAAGGCCGGGTCCACATCCTCCAGATCTTTCCGGTGAATATAGAGTGCCGCCTGGGGAAAGGCCCGTTCCAGCTCCGCCGCGCCGCCGGTGTGGTCGTAGTGTCCGTGGGTCAGGAGGATATAGCGGAGCTCCGCCCCCTCCAGAGCCCGGACGATCTCCGGCGCGTCCCCGCCGGGGTCGATCACCGCCGCCTCATGGCTGGCCTCATCTTCCACGATGTAACAGTTGGTGCCCAGAGGGCCCACCTGCATCATTTTTACCTTCACTGGGGTCTCCTCCCTTCTCCGCTCTCAGGAATTTCCGGGGAGCATATCGGACTGATCTTCAAAGCCGGCCGTATCCACCCGGTACTGGTGATAGGCTTCGTCGAAATAGCGAATCACCCGCTCCACATCGGAAACGCTGATTTCCCACATCTGATTGCGCTCCGGTGCGGACCAGCCGATTCCAACTGTATACTGCCCCTGCGTGGGGCCCATCCGGGCCAGGGCGCTTTGGATATACCAGTATTCCCCTTTTGGGTCCTTCTGCTCCAGGATCAGAAAGCTGTCCACGTCCTCCAGGTTCAGCTCCCGCAGCTCTGCGGCAATGATATCCCAACTGATCTGGCTGCTGGGATAACCGGACAGGTTCAGCGTCCAAGGCCAATCCCGGTGGGGCTGGCTTCCGGGAACCGCCGCCTTAGGACCGCCTTTGGAGCCGCCCTTATGAAAGAGATTGGAAAAAAAGCCCATAGCAGCATGTCTCCTTAGAGCCTATCCCGAAATAAGGCGTGCGCAGATTGCGCCGTCAGATTTTACGCCAAACAAGGCGGTTTTTCGCGGGCGGGCTGCCGCCCGGCAAGGAAAACCAACGAAGCGTGGCGTGAAATAAGCAAGCAAGATGTGTGCGAATTATTTTGGGATAGGCTCTTAGTTCTCCGTGTCAAACAGGATGGTCACCGGGCCGTGGTTCAGGGAGTCCACCTCCATTTTCGCGCCGAACTCCCCGTGCTCCACAGTAAAGCCTCGCTCCCGGCAATGGGCCATGAATTTCTCATAGAGTGGGATGGCCAAATCCGGCTTCGCCGCGCCGGAGAAGCCCGGACGGCGGGAGGAGGTGTCGGCAAAGAGGGTGAACTGGGAAATCACCAGCAGACTCCCCCCCACCTGCTCCAGGTTGAGGTTCATCTTCTCGTTCTCGTCCTCAAAGACCCGGAGGTTGCAGATTTTCTCCGCCAGCTTCACAGCGGTCTCCTCCGTGTCTCCCGGGGCCACCCCCAGGAGGACCAGATAGCCCTCTCCAATCTGCCCCGTAACCGTTCCCTCAATGGTAACAGACGCGTGTTTCACGCGGGTAACAACCGCGCGCATAGGCAATCCCTCCTTTTATCATTATACGCCATAGCCCCACACCCCAACCAAGCCCCTCGTCCTCCGTCCCCCCGCAGGGAAGGGGGAATGCTCAAGGGGGGACGAAGTCCCCTCTTGAAAGGAGGCGGAAGGAATGGAGCGGGCGGAGTCCTCGCCGCTTACGCGGCGGGGACGCAGCAGAGCGGAATTTCTTCCGCCGTCATCCGGCGGGCCGCGTCACTTGCAGCACCCCGGAAATCTGATTGAGCTTGTTCATGATGGCCTTCATCTGCGCCCCGTCCCGGACCCGAATTTCCAGACGGATGACGGCGAAGCCATCCTCCGTGCTCCGGGAATTCAAACCGCTGACAAAGGTGTTGGTGCTGGACAGCGCCGTGGAGATGTCCAAAATCAGGCCCATCCGGTCCTTGCTCATCACATCAATGGTGGTGGGATAGCTCTCATTGGTGTCTTTGCCCCAGGAGACTTTCAGCCAGCGGCCCTCCTGGCCCGTCCGGCGCTCCGGCGCGGCGTTGGGGCAGTCCGCCCGGTGGACGGACACGCCGTAGCCCCGGGTAATAAAGCCCACGATCTCGTCCCCCGGGACGGGGGTGCAGCAGCGGGAGAATTTCACCAGGCAGTTGTCCAGCCCCTCCACGATGATGCCCTGCTCGCTCTTGCCCACCGGCCTCTGGGGCACGGGGATAGGGGGCTCCTCGGGCTTGAGGGTCAGCTCCTCCGCCTGGTGCTGGCGGGCGATGCGCAGCAGCTCCCCCTTCATCCGGCTGACGGCCTTCTGGGCGGTAAAGCCGCCGTAGCCGATGGCGGCGTACATCTCCTCCAGCGTTCCATAGGCCACTTTTTTCAGCAGGTGGGGCAGGTTCTCCGGATCCGTCACATCCCGCATGGACAGGCCCATGTGCTTCAACTCCTGCTCGAAGGAGGACCGGCCGTTGGCGATGTTCTCTTCCCGCTTCTCCTTCTTGAACCACTGGCGAATCTTGCTTCGGGCCTCGCTGGACTTGGCAATTTTCATCCAGTCCCGGCTGGGGCCCTTGGCGGACTTGGCGGTCATGATCTCCACAATGTCGCCGTTTTTCAAAATGTGGTCAAAGGTGACAATCCGGTTGTTGACCTTGGCTCCCACCATGCTGTTGCCCACGGCGGAGTGGATGGCGTAGGCAAAGTCGATGGGCGTAGCTCCGGCGGGAAGGTTCTGCACGTCCCCGTTGGGGGTGAAGACGAAAACCTCGTCGGCGAACATATCCACCTTCAGCGAGTGGATATACTCCTCCGCGTCGGCTCCCTCCTGATTCTCCAGCAAGCGGCGGACCCACTCATACTTTCCCTCGGTCCCCGCCCCCTGGCCGTGCTGCTTGTATTTCCAGTGGGCGGCCACGCCGTACTCGGCGATCTCATGCATCTTCCAGGTGCGTATCTGCACCTCAAAGGGCAGGCCGTCGGGACCCATGACGGTGGTGTGGAGGGACTGATAGCCGTTGGGCTTCTCGGTGCCGATATAATCCTTGAACCGGCCCGGAATGGGCTTGTAGATATCATGGACGACGCCCAGAACGTTATAGCAGTCCCCCACCGTATCCACCAGCACCCGGAAGGCGAAGAGATCGAAGATCTCGTCCAGGGATTTGTTCTGGTTGAACATCTTCCGGTAGATGGAATAGGGGTGCTTAATCCGCCCGTACACCATGTGCTGGATGCCAAGCTCCGTCAGCCGGTCGTCCATCTGGGTCTGGGTGCGGAGCAAAAAGGCGTCGTACTCCGGCTTCTTGGCGTCCAGGCGGGTGATGATCTCGTTGTACCCCACCGGGTCCAGGTACTTGAGGGACAGGTCCTCCAGCTCCCATTTGATTCTCTGCATCCCCAAACGGTGAGAGATGGGGGCGTAAATCTCCATGGTCTCCAGGGACTTCTGCTTCTGCTTCTCCGGGGACTGGTATTCCATGGTCCGCATGTTGTGGAGCCGGTCGGAGACCTTGATGAGGATCACCCGGATATCCTTGCTCATGGCCATGAGCATCTTCCGGAGGTTTTCCATCTGCTCGTCTTCCTTGGTGGCGTACTGGATACGGGTCAGCTTGCTGACCCCCTCCACCAGGTTGGCGATGGTAGGCGAGAACATTCGGGCCACATCCGCGTGGGTAGCGGGGGTGTCCTCGATCACGTCGTGAAGCAGGGCGGCCTCAATGGACTCGGAGTCCAGCTTCAATTCCTCCGCCACGATCTGGGCCACGGCCAGGGGATGGATGATATAGGGCTCGCCGCTTTTGCGCTTCTGTCCCTCGTGGCAATGGTCGGCGTACTCGAAGGCGGCACGGATATGGTCGAAGTCGGCGGCGGGGTTGTAGCTACGGACGGTTTTTTCCAAAAGCACGTACTGTTCCTGTACAGTCATCTCAGGTCGCCTCCTTTTCTTGCAGGCGGAGCAGATAGGGGCAGGCGGTTAGGTCCACCTTCCCCTGGAGGGGAATCAGGCACAGCGTCAGCCGGTCTCCCTGCTCCGACAGGGAAATCAATCCCCGCTCCCGGAACACCTCCAGCGCCAGGACGGCCCGGAGAAAGCTCTCGCTGCCCCCCATCCGGCCCGCCAGACGGCGGAGATAGGGCAGACGGTCCTCTTCCGCCTTCCCCTGCCGGAGCCGCTTCTCCAGGGCCACCCAGCAGGCGGCGTACTGACTCCGGGATGCCCGGAGGCGCAGAGCCTCCTGGGCGGAAAAGGCTTCCCCCTCCACCAGGCGGCGGACCAAGGCCAGGGCCTCCGCCTCGTTCCGGCTGGGAAGCAGAGAGGGCCGCACGTCTACCAGCTGCAATTGCAGCGTTGTGTTCCCCCGAAAGGTGTTGGCCTGGAGGAAAAAGGCGGCGTCCACCCGGCTGCCGGGAACGATGCCGCACTCCTCCGCCGTGACGGAGAAGAAGATGGCGTCAAACCGGCACACACCCTTGCTGAGGCGGAGCTTCAGGTGCTTTCCCTGCCCGACAGGCTGGACGGCCTCCGCCGTAGCCCCCAGCAGGGCGAAAACAGGCCGGGGATTCCCCGCGCCGTAAGGCTCCAGCTGCTCCAGCTGTTCCGCCTGCTCCAGGGTCAGCTCGGCGGGAGAGCCCACGGCGGCGTCCACCTCCAAAGAGCTCACCGGCGGCTCTCCCCCGGTGACGGAGCGGACACAGCGGTTCATCCGGGCCCGGAAGGCGGCGATGTTCTCCTCCGGAATGGTGAACCCGGCGGCCAGCTCGTGACCGCCGAAGCCGTCCAGCAGGTCCGCGCAGGACTCCAGAGCTGTGAAAAGATTGAATCCCCCATAGGACCGGCAGGACCCCCGGCCCGTTCCGTCCTTTAAATGAATCATAAAGCTGGGGCAGGAATATTTCTCGCTGAGGCGGGAGGCCACGATGCCCACCACTCCCTGGTGCCACTCCTCGCTGGAGAGGACCAGGGCGCTTCGCTCCTCCTGCCGCAAGGCCTGTATCTGCTCCACCGCGTCGGCGCAGATGGCCTGCTCCACAGCCTGACGCTCCCGGTTCAGCTCGCACAGCTCCCGGGCCAGCTCCTCCGCCCGGGCGGGGTCCTCAGTCTCCAGCAGGTCCGCCGCCAGATCCGCGGCCCCCATGCGCCCAGCGGCGTTGATCCGGGGAGAGAGGACAAAGCCGATCTGGATGGAGGTGACGGGCTTCCCCGCCAGTCCCGCCTCCCGCAAAAGGGCGTGGACGCCCACAAAGTCCGTGTGGGGCAGGGCCTCCAGCCCGCAGGAGACAATGGCCCGGTTCTCCCCCTCCATGCGCATCACGTCGGCCACGGTGCCGATGGCGGCCAGGGTGCAGTACCGGGCAAAGAGGGCGTCCTCCCGGTTCTCGCCCCCCAGGGCCAACACCAGCTTTAAAGCCACGCCGCAGCCCGCCAGGAACTTGAAGGGATAGGGGCAGTCCGGCCGGTGAGGGTCCACCACGGCGATGGCCTTGGGCAGCTCTTCCTTGCACTCGTGATGATCCGTCACCACCACGTCCATCCCCAGGGAATTGGCGAAGTCCACTTCTTCGTTCCCGGTGATGCCGCAGTCCACAGTGATCATCAGTGTGGCCCCCTGGTCCCAGAGGCCTTGAATGGCGGTCTTGGAGAGGCCGTAGCCGTCCTCAATCCGCCGGGGAATATAGCGCAGGCACCGGACCCCGCAGCTTTTCAGATAGTCCATCACCAGCACGGTGGAGGTGATGCCGTCCACGTCGTAATCCCCGAAGACGGCAATGGTCTCTCCCCCGGCAATGGCCTTTTGAATACGGGCCACGGCCTTGTCCATGTCCCGCATCAGCATGGGAGAGAGGGTCAGCTTCCGGTCCCGGTCCAAAAATTCCGCCGCCCGCTCCGGAGAGGCGACGCCCCGGGCCGCCAGCACAAGGGCCATCAGATACGGGTAGCCCGCCTCCCGCAGCGCCGCCACCGCCCCCTCCCGGGGAACGCCGATGTTCCATTTTTGATATTTCACAGGGGCGCCCTCCTCTTGGGTCCGGCCGGCGGACAGAATGTAACTTGTATATTATAGCAGAAATTCCCCGGCAGGTAAAGGGAAAATCTCTTGATTTCCCTATATTTTTCCCAGAACGGGAAAAGTCCTCAAATCTCTCTTGCAGTTTCCACCAATTTGTGGGATAATTACTCCTATACAGTTTGACATCGTTTGCAAACTCAGAGGTTCGTCTCTCCCCGCGGGAGGGACCGGCCCCTGTCTGAAAAAGAAGGAGTTGGGAACACGTGGCCCCTCAAAACATCGCGCTGCTGACGGATTCCTGCGCGGACCTGTCCCCCCGTCTGGCGGCGGAGAATCACATCCGCATCGTCCCCCTGCGCATCCTCTGCGCCGACGGGGAATATTCCGACGGCGTGGACATCCACAGCGCCGACATCTACCGCCGCCTCAAGGCCGGGGAACTGCCCCAGACCTCTCTGCCCTCTGCCGAGAGCGCCGGGGCCGTGCTGGAGGAAATCCGGAACGCGGGCTATGACGGCGTGATTGCCGTCATGCTCTCCAGCGGCCTCTCCGGCACCTACAACCTCCTCCGCCTCATCGCCGAGGAGAGCGGGGACGCCTTCCCCATCAAGGTTTTCGATTCCGTCAGCGGCTCCCTGGGACAGGGCTTGACGGTGCTCCAGCTGGCGGAGGATATCCGAAACGGCATGGACTGGGAAACCCTGGTGGAGCACCGGGCCCCCGCGCTGATCGCGAACACCTACCCCTTTTTCTCCGTGGACACCCTGGAGTACCTGATGAAGGGCGGGCGCATCGGCAAGGTCACCGCCACGGCAGGCACTCTGCTTCAGATCAAGCCCATCATCACCTTCGCCCCCGACGGGCAGCTCCAGTCCATCGCCAAGGTCCGGGGCCGGAACCAGGTCATCGACAAGCTGGTGTCCATGACCGTGGACCGCTGCGGCGGGCACCGGAAATACAACCTGGCCGTGGCCAACGGCGGAGCCCCCGCCGAGATGGAAATCCTCCGGCAGAAGCTCACCGCCGCCCTGCCCAACTACGACCACATTTGGGACGGCGAAATCGACGGAACGCTCAGCGTCTACATCGGCGACGGCGTCCTGGGCGCGGCGGTGCAGGTGCTCGACTGACTTTTCTTGAAAGACTGTAACGACACTTGATTTTGCAAAGCAAAATCTTAGTGGAGTACGTCCTCGAAGAGGGAAAGTTAGCAAAAGAACTTTATCGCGCTCTATAGTCCGGCAATCATCCAGGCCGAAGCGCCGACAACGCAGTCTATGCTATCTGTAAATACAAGGCCCCCGGCGTGTGACTACGCCGGGGGCCTGTTTTTTCATCTGCGGCCTCCGCCGCCGCGCATGCCGCCACCCCGGCCCGCGCCTCCCCCAAAGGAGCCGCCGCCAAAGCCGCCGGACCGCCCGCCGAAACCGCCTCTCCCGGCTCCGCCGCCAAAGGAGCCGAAGCCTCCGGGCCTTCCGCCCCGGCCCGCTCCGCCGCCGAAGGAACCGCCGCCGAAGCCGCCGAGACCGCCGCCGAAGCTGCCCGGTCCCGGCCCGCCGGGACGGGGACCCCGGCCCGCGCCTCCCCCGAAGGAGCCGCCGCCAAAGCCGCCCGGCCCGCCGGGCCTTCTGGGCGGGGGAGGCGGCCGCCGGGGACGCCGGGGACGGCCCCAGAAGACCGGGTAATACACAGGTCTAGGAATGCCAATAACCGTGGGGCCGTAATACCGCCGCCGGTAACTGCGGTAGCGCATCCCGTCCAGCGCCACCCAGAGGACAAACAGGAGAATCAGCAGCACCACCAGGCCGGTGACAACAGAGCCGATGGCCACCGCCGCGCCGGTGGACCGGAAGCCGCCGGAGATGGTCTGGTAATTCCCCATCGCGCTGGGAGCGGGCGGCGCTGTGGAAACCCCCACCCGGTAAACGCTTTCCAGACAGTCCACCAGGGAGTCGAAGGTGCGGCGGACAGCCGCGTCATAGCGCTTGGCCGCAAAGTCATTTTCCAGCGTGCTGTAGAGTATTTCCTCCAGCCGGTTCTGCTGGCTGGAGCTGAATCCGCTGCCCCAAGCCAAGAAGTAATCCCCGTCCGGCGCTCCGTTATACTCATTCTCCAGGGCCAGCACCATCAAAAGGCCGTTGTTCCGCTCCCGGGACCCGATGCCCAGCTCCCGGAAGATCCGCTCGGCGTAGTCCCCCACATACTCGTCCCCGGTGGTCCGCACCACGTCCACGGCGATCTGGGCCCCGGTCTGGGCAAAGAGAGAGGCGTTCATGGCCTCGATGTATTCGGCGGTATCCTGGGAAATCACGCCGCCCTCGTTGTGAATGAGGTAGAGGAAGTCCCCGGAAAGGGCCGCCTCCACGTTCGGCTTTCTCGCCTGTCCCAGGGCAATGCCCGCCGCAATGGCCAGGACCATGATGACCGCCGCCACGGGGCGTTTTTGCAGCAATTTCATAGGCTCATTCCTCTGTCTTGACCGGCTGGAAGTCCGGCGCGTCCGTCCGGCCCACCAGGTAGTCGATGGATACTTGGTAATAGTCCGCTAAAACAATCAGGGTCGCAAGTTTGGGTTCGCTCTGGCCTGTCTCGTAATTTTGATAGCCCCGGAAGGACATACCCAGAATTTCCGCCAACTCCCGTTGGTAAATTCTGCGTCCCTCCCGCAATTCTTTTAGGCGTTTGGCGAGTATTTGCATAATGCACCTCTTGACAGACCTAATTTAGGTGTGTTAATATACCTATATCTAGTATACAGGAGGTATCCCCCCCATGACCAATCTCATGCACTTATTGATGGACTTCACCTGCATGGAACGGCTCCCCCGCTGCCTGGACCACGAAGCCTACGACGCCTCGAAAATCCTGGAGGACAAGCACCTGGCGGCCTTAAAGGAGGGCCTCTCCGGGGAACACACGGCGGCCCTGGAGCGGTACCAGCAGGCCCGGGAGGACAGCCGTTTCCTGGAGCTGGAGGCCATGTTCCTGGCGGCCTTCTCCGTCGCCCGGGAGCTCCGGTAGGCGGACACATAGGTCCGCCCGGTTCTTCGCCCGCCGTTCTAACGGCAGGAGGTTCCCGGCGGGGCCGGGCGGACACGCAGGTCCGCCCCTGCGGGCCGCTTTGCCGGAAGACGTTTATTTGTGCAGCTCCATCAGCTTCGCCCGGAGCTCGCCCTCAATGCGGCCCAGCTCCACCTCGGCTTCCTTTCGCTTCTGGGCCCCCTCCCGCTGGATGTTCAGCACCTCGTCCAGAGTGGAAATGAGCTGCTGGTTCGTATGCTGGAGGGTCTCGATGCTCACCACGCTGCGCTCCGCCTCCTTGGCAGTCTGGATGGTGCCCATTTTCAGCATGTCGGCGTTCTTTTTCAAAAGCTCGTTGGTCATCTCCGTCACCGCGCTCTGGGCGGCGGTGGCCTGACGGCCGTGTTCCATCCCCAGGGCCAGAACCATCTGGCTCTTCCACAGGGGGATGGTGTTCACCAGGGAGGACTGGATTTTTTCCACCATCAGCGTGTCGTTGTTCTGGAGCAGCCGGGTCTGGGGGCCCATCTGGATGGAGATCATCCGGGTGAGCTCCAGGTCGTGGAGCTTCTTCTCAAAGCGCTCGCACATCTGCACCAGATCGTTGTACCGCTGGGCGTCCTCCTGGGCGCCGGTCTGCTCCGCCTTGGCCCGGAGGGCGGGGAGCTCATTGGCCCGGACCTCCGCCAATTTCTTCTTCCCTGCCAGGATATACATGGTCAGCTCTTTATAGTACTTGAGGTTCAGCTCATACATCTGGTCGAACATGGCCACGTCCTTCATCAGGGTCACCTGATGCTGCTCCAGCTCCCGGACGATCTTGTCCACGTTGCTCTCAACCTTGGAATATTGGGCTTTCATAACCTCCAGCCGGTTTCCGGCCTTCTTGAACTTGCCGAAGAGGCCCTTTTTCTCCTCCTCCTCGCCAAAGCCCTTCAGCTCCACCACCAGCTCCGAGAGGGACTTGCCCACCTCCCCCAGGTCCTTGGTACGGACGGAGGCCAGGGCGCTTTCGGAGAAGCCCGCCACGTTCTTCTGGGCCGCCGCGCCGTATTGCAGAATCAGGTTGGAGTCCATCACGTCGATTTTCTTGGAGAAGTCCTCCACGGCCTTTTTCTCCGCCTCGGAGAGCATGGAGTCGTCCAGCTCCACCGGCTTGACCTCCGGCTTTTCCGGCTCCGGAGCGGCGGGGGTGGCCGCCGGCTCCAGGGTCAGTTCCGGCACGGGGGCCGCCGCTGCAGCGGGGTCCAGGGTCAGCTCGGGAATCATATTGTCACTCATAGTCGTCTTCCTCCACCAGCAAAATACGCTCCTCCTCCCGGACGCCCAGCAGTCCGTGGAACACGGAGACGGCCAGCCACACGCATCCGGTCACCAGGTGCAGGGGGTCCCGCTCCTTTTTGGCCAGATAGAAATAGCCCCCGGAGAGCATGCCCTCCAGAATGGAGAGGAACAGATAAACGGGATTCCGGTTTTTCATAACGCTTCCTCCTTCGTTTGTTTCTCCGCCCGGAGGACCCGGAGGGTCCTCACGGCGTAAATCGCGCTGATTAAAACCCAGCTGACCGCCAGGAATGTGTGAAAGCTGTCCGGCTCGGTCACAGCCCTGTGCACCTGGAGCACGGCCACCACGAGAAACGCCACGGTCATGGAAGGGGTCCACTCGCACTTCCCGTTCCGGCCCGCCCGGCAGTCCCGGACCCAGGCCCAGCCCTCCCAGGCCGCCAGAGCCAGCAGGCACACTCCGGTCAGGACGTAGAAGCCAATCTCCTGGTCCCATGCCGCCCACAGGAACAGCGCGCCGCACGACGCGTACAGGACCGTGTCCACCGCCTTCATTGTCAGGTTTTTCATGGGTCCTCCCTTCACTCACAGCTCCAGCTTGATGTCCGTGCCGTCCGCCTGGACGGAGTCCGCCTTCATCTCCGGCTCCGTCAGGCCCTCCCGGGCCAGCAGGGTCTCCATCACCTGGATGTCGGCGGAGATATCCAGGGCGTCGGTCCCGTAAAGGCCGTCCAGCTGCTTCTCAAAGGCCCGGACGATGGTTTTCAGCATGTCCTCCACCTTGGTTTTGGTGCCGTCGATGTTCTCCCCGGAGACTCCCGCGCCGCTCATGCGGTCATAGGCGTTGAGGAGCTTTAAGGTGGTGGGCAGGTAGTAATCCATGAATTTTCGAATCTGAGGAAGCTTCCCCGGGTCGTCCTTCACCGCCTGGAAAATCTTCTCCGACACCTGGCTCAGCCGCACGATGGCGGCGGAGACGCCGGGGTCGGCGATGTTGTCGTCCAGCCGCTTCATCTCACGGAGGGCCAGCTTCCCGTCCTTGACGGCCTTGTCCAGCTCCGGGTTTCCGGTGGAGGGCTCCTCCTTGGGCTTCTCGGGGGCCTCTTTGTTCTCCGCCCCGGCGGACCCGGCCACGGTTCCTCCGCCCTGGCAGATTCCGTTTACCAGAAAGAACACCGCCGCCGACACCGCCGCCAGCAGGGCAATGGCCGTGTTGGAGTACAGGGGCAGGAACAGCCCGCCCAGCAGCCACAGCAGTCCCACGGCGTAAAAGGGAGCGACGGGTTTTCGTTTGGCCGTCATAGCAGGACCTCCATTCGTCACACAGTTCGCAAGTTAGTATATTATACTCCCCCAAGCGGCCATTGGTCAAGCCGGGAGAGTACAAATTCACAGTAAATTCCAAAAAAGATAAAAACGCCCCGGGGGCGTTTTTAGAGTGTCCAAAAACAGTAAAAACTCAATCAATGGGCAGGAAGAGAGTTACGAGAGGAACCCAGGAAGGGTTCCTTTCGTTTTCAATTGGAAGTTTTCAGAACTTTTTTAAAGGTCTGAAAACTTGCTCAGGCTGGCGAAAAC